>DCDB01000309.1 GCA_002316215.1 Lachnospiraceae bacterium UBA1066
GAAATTAAACTTATTTGCTTAGCTTCACCATTATTATACTAAACATTTATGTTTATGTCAAGAGGTTTGCAGAAAAATATTAAACAAATTTATTTAAGATATCTTGACTATCCTAAACAAATATGTTATAATGTTAAAAACAAGACATATACGACAGGAGAGAATGATTATGGCTATTGGCGAAAGAATCAACTTTTTCCGCAATATGCGTGGTATGACTCAGAAATATCTTGGTATGCAGGTGGGCTTTCCGGAGAAGTCTGCCGATGTTCGTCTTGCCCAGTACGAAACAGGAACAAGAACTCCTAAAACGGACTTGACCGCAGCGTTGGCTGATACCCTTGATGTATCTCCGCAGGCTCTCGCCGTACCGGACATTGATTCCTATATCGGTCTGATGCACACGCTGTTCACCTTGGAGGACAGATACGGGCTCCATATCGACGAAGCTGATGGGGAAGTCTGCTTGAAGGTCGATGTACGCAAGAACAAGGATGCCGCACAGCTTCACGAAATGCTGTGTGCTTGGAGACAGGCTGCTGCCATGCTCAAAGCAGGTGAGATCACACAGGAAGAATACGACCGTTGGCGTTATCGCTATCCCGAATTTGACAACACTCAGCGTTGGGTGAAAGTTCCTTCGCAGGAACTCAGCGATATGCTCGTTGAAGCTTTCAAAGCAGACACGGAGGAATAAGCGCTTATGGGCAAAAATCAAAAGAAGAAATTCACCGTTACTGTTTGGGATGGGATGAATAAGTTTCTTGCTGCAGCAACAGCAGTTACCACGATAATTTTCATAATTCTCTTTATCCTTTGCTTTACAGAGGATGTTGGTACAGAAAAGCATGGTTTCATTCTTGGTATGTGCGGCGTATTTGCAAGCTTGGCATCTGCGTTTTTTATTGCTTGGATTATGCGGGTGTATGATATAAAACACAAAAAAGACCAAGAAGAAAAAGCTTTAACCATTTTACAGCCGTATTTGCGAAAGACATTTTCAACAATTAATCTCTTTTTTCCGCAACTCAAAAGTTTTGCAAACATTAACGATGATGATACAATCCAATATCCAAATGAAACGGTGTACTATACCGATCCCGGTGAAGGATATGCAAATCGCTCTTTTATCAATTTGAGTGAGGCATTTAGGGAAGCTTATTCAGATTTAGCACGAGATCTGCAGGACTGCCTAAATGCACCGATATTATTTCAATGTAACGAAGAAATTGCCGTGTTACTCACAAAACTAAAACTTAATGGGTTAACTCAGAATTTGTTTGAGGTTTATAAAGCTTCTGGTAATTCTTTTTTCAGTAATACTGCATTTGGTTCATTGCGCAAGAACTATAATGAATTCGTTGAACTCTATGAAACATTGGCAATTCTTGTAGAGAGCAAACCTATAGGACAACTTGAAGTGTTATCTGAAGATGCGAAAAAACAATATATTCTTGAAATAGAGAATATTAGACAACAGATAACTTCAACCCACAGGGGACGAATTTATAAAGGACGAGACCGTATTCAGTAATACTTAATATTTACATCCAAAACAAAAAGAGCTAACTGACTTAATCAAAATCAGTTAGCTCTTTATTGTTGAATAATGAAGTTTTGTTGCCATTTCGTTGCCACGAATGGCTCAAATCCTTAAAAAGTCCGGTGATGACTGGGCTTTTTAGACCTGTGGGATCACTCCCACTCCTTCCAGTCTATATTTTTACTGTATTATTCCCTCTAAATGGATGGGGAGTTGTGCTGACGGGATCGCAGTTTTGGGGTAAAAACAGCCCGTTTTCCACCCATTCCACAGCGTCCGGAAGGATTTCGGGGTCAAATCGGGGTCGAAATTATTAACATCTAATTTTAGCAAAACATAGACCGATTCAGTTACTTTGGCTGCGACCATAGAATATAAGCGCTATGCCATAAATACCTATTAAAATATCTCTCAACATAAAACCAGAAATGATTTCAAGAATGCAGGATACTACTATTAGGACACCGACTACAATATATCTATCGCCTCGTTTGCTGGGACATACTGCTTCGCTCGCTGTATATGTCAATGGTATTCCATACCAAAGCGGAGCCAGCGCCAGCCCCAAGATAAATGAACCTCCAACAATAATAACGATAAGTTTTAGGAATGCAGATAACTGCCCATATAATCCTGCGATGTATGCTAACAGCCGCATGTCCAAACTCACAATAAAACAAAACGCTATATAGCATCCAATCAGGGTTAGCCAAGACAAGAATCTCTTCATTGGAATCTCCTTTAATAAATAACCTTTGTACCACAATAACTACAGAACAGACTATCAGATAGCAACTTGGCTCCGCATTTCCGACAGAACAAAGTGCGCTTTACCGGTTGAGGTTCAGGGGCATCAGTGGAGACCACCTCATCTATTCCGGCCGGTTCTTCAGCATCATAGTAATCCTCGCAATCGCTTATGTCGGAATCAATAGCGTCTTCGATGCTTTCCGTGTCCTCTTCTTCTAACACATCTACATTATCTGTTGGAAGTAATTCAAAAAACTCTGCCGCCCAATCACGATTGATTGTTATGTATGGTTTATTACCCATTTGGCTCAGAGGGTCTGCAAACATATTGCTTATTAGATCATATATCTGATCCTCTAAGTAACAACTCATCTCTTTACCCTTGTCATCGTAGAAGAATACTATGTTCTTCCCTCCGGAAAAGGTATAGAACGCATTTCTGAAGTTGTAATCCGGTTGTTGCTCCATCAATTGAGCAGACAAAAAGAATTTGCAAAGTTCAACAACTCGATCATCTTTTTCAGCCTCTAAGCATGCGACTTTTTCTCGTAGCTCGTTCATATCGCTCACAATTCGAGTTGTCTTATACAATGCAGGAGTTGAACGCACCTCGGCGATTTTTTGCATGTAATTGACATTGTTATCATGAATTACCCAGATCATTGCGCCATGCTTCATATCATGATAAAGCACATCATACTCAAGGTGAGCAACAAAACCACACTTCGGGCAAGTTCCGTTAAACCTCTCGCCACTAATAATTGTCTCTGTGACATTAGGGGCAAAATCAGAATTGAGGCTTTCAAAGACTGTTGTCTGATATTTCTTGCCGCACTTAGGGCAATTAACATCAAATCGCCGTGGAATAGACATGTTTTCGCCTCCTTAATCAGTGACAATAATAATTACTTTGAATGTCTTGCTATCAACATCGTTGGAGAATGTTACAGTTGTGATGCCAGTTCTATATGGTTCAATTGTCATTGTTGTGGATGTATTCCACTCGTTATTATCAAACGAAACATAAGCACACGGTAAAGATGGCGAATATGACGTAGATACTGTACCACCATTCGACCAGTTCGCTGTTAACGTAAACTTCCTATTCTTTTGATTTTTGCTTACAACTATCACACTCTCACTTGATTGAAAATTATTTGCCGCATATCCCAAATTCCCAGTGCTTAATGCAGAAATAAGATCATCATAAGACTCTGCCTTATCTTTATTCTTGTCAACTTGAGAATTAAGCGAGGAAATTTTTGATTTTTGTGATGAAACAGTGCTTTCCAAGGAAGAGATCTTGCTGCTGTTTTCCTGAGCAATATAGTATTGATATACATTAAGCCCAGCTGATGCAACAAAGAATACAGCCAAAAGAATAATAGCTAGAACTAGAGGACGAAACTTAAAGTACTGTTTTCCGCAAGAAATACACCTTTTTGTTTCGTTATCAATAAGCCCCCCACATTTTTTACAGTGCTGCTCCTTCACACTTTTCTGCTCAGGTTCATGAGTTGCTTGATTAGTATTTGAAGAGACAATAAAGACCGGAGCGCTTGTGCTCTCTTGCTTTGCGGTTTCTTCCCGATTTGCAGCTTGTCTTGTTGGTACGTTTATAATCGGCTCGCTCTCTATCTTTGTGCCGCAGAACTGACAAAACTCGCTATCGTCAGGAAGAATAGAATTACATTTTGGACAATTCATACTTCCGACTCCTTTTCAATTTTTGTTCCACAGTTGCTACAAAACTCACTGCCTTCAATCAATTTAAAACCGCATTTGCGACAGAACTTGATTGAAGGATGTTCTTTTAACGAAAATGAAGTATCAGCAACGGTAGCAGTGTTTTCAGATATCATTGAGTTAAAGTTTGTTTGATTATCATTTGCAGCATATGTTGCAGTTCGCGTTTCATCAGATAATTGATATCCATCGAGGACACCTCTTTTTTCTAGAGTTTTTACCCCACTCGCAGAGAACACCCAAGTCCATAAAATATATGGGCCGCCAGAAGATGTTCCACCATTTAATGCAACGAACAGTATCATAACAGCAAAATTCACACAGTAGCAAAGCACTTTGTATTTTCTTTT
The DNA here is from genome assembly GCA_002316215.1 of Lachnospiraceae bacterium UBA1066. Classification (GTDB taxonomy): domain Bacteria; phylum Bacillota; class Clostridia; order Lachnospirales; family Lachnospiraceae; genus Chordicoccus. The sequence continues at coordinate 4,390 of DCDB01000309.1, forward strand.
CGTTATGATTTTTTTTCTAACTTTTGCAAAAATCAAAGGGAAAGCACAGTATGCACCCAAGGTGATTACTAGCGAAATAAGAATAACTGGAACATATACAGCTGGCCCTTGTTGGAATAGTTCATAACTCATACTATTCTTCATCCTCGCTTTCAATCTTATTTCCGCAGTTACTACAGAACTCGCTTCCATCGATAAGCTTAAAGCCACACCGTCTGCAATATTGGATTTTTCTTATGACCGGCATTTGAATTGACGGTTCTGTATCACCATTTTCATTCAATGACTGCGTACTTGGCAGTGCAGCCGGAATTGATGTGCTTTCTGGAATGGATCTGTTTATTTCGGGAACAACTGGTACCGAGGTTGTTTCAATAACGCTATTACTTGAGTGATCCGATTCGCCTGATATATTTTTGAGACACGCTGTAATGATCATCGTTATAAGCGGTGTAATCAAAAAACTCAGAAAATAATATCCCCAAAAGCTTCTCCCTTTTTTCTTTGCAATGAATCCAGGAATTAACGCCCATAAGGCAATACCAATAAGTGTCGGCATGTTTTACTTCTCCTATCTCGCAACTTTCGTTCCGCATTTATGACAAAACTGAGTATTAGCATTAAGTTTTGTTCCACATTTATGGCAATAAATGAAGGTGCCTTGTTCAGGCATAGTCGGCTGAACTCTGACCTGAACAACTGGACCAGCCGTCGAAAAATTATTGTTACCATTCTCCCTATTTGAGGTAGCCACCGCTGCTTGCTCGTCATTGTACTTTTTTACTTTCCTTCTTCCGAAGAGCAAGATGCTCAATGAGTGAGATACGTATATCAACCAACCAGGATTATTTGAGAACAAGATTGGAATAACAACAACCGCAAGTACCACAACACCTATAGCAGCACTTCTAAAAAACCATTTTGTTATGCAGTTCTGTTTCCGACCATATTTAGCCATAGTGTTTACGGTTAGCCAACCAGTAAATATATGGTTCGCCAATCCGACAATAATAATGGCAAGGAATCCTGCGATGTTATCGCTGTTCGTAAAATCGCTGTATTTTCTATAGCCTGCAGCAAACGAAATAAGGACGTTAAATATTGATCCTACAAACATGCTGACAAGATAGAACCCTATTGCTATCAAAATACCAATGGCATATTTTTTTAAATTACTTTTATTAGTGTTTTCCATAATCAAACCATTCTCTTTCTACTTCCTCAAACGAGAGGCTGTATTTCTCACAGAATTGCTTAATATTCTTCATAGCAGTAAGGTTTGGTCTGACTTTTCCGGTTTCCCATCGATTTATTGTTGAAACAGATACCTTTAATTCTGATGCGAAAGCTTCTTGTGACAAAAATGCTTTCTGTCTTATCATTTTAATTGTTTCTGGCAGCATTAAACTGTAAACCTCCTTCACTTATGCAAGCATTATTATATCATGTACCTCGCATTTTTTCAATACAATGTTGAATATTCGCAAATAAGTAACACTCACAGACGATTTAAACCATACTAAACTAACGAAATTACAGATAAGATCGACCTGTTTTCACACCTTTGCGACTTTCCTGCTCCATCAGTACAATATAATCAATCTATCACACGGAGGCTTTATTATGGAACTGACTTACAAGAAACACGGCGAATACTACCTTCCCGATCTGGATATACCGGCTAAAGAGAAAGTATCGGTGAACCGGTACGGACGAATGCACGGCAACTATCTGGAGAAGAATAACCGGACCGCATACAATGAGTTGCTTTTCTCAGGCAGACTGAACAGGTACCTGGCGGAGGTCGGTGAACAAGCAGAGAAAATGCTTGCGTTGCTGACGGAGCGGTACGCCGCAGCAGAGAACGTTACCGAAGAAATGAAGATGTCAGATCAGATGGGCTGGGTCCGTGCCATGAACTCCATTCGTAACCGCGCGGAAGAAGTTGTTCTTTCTGAGCTGGTGTATTGCTGAGGTGCTGCCATGTTCAATAGAAAGAATAAGGTTTATGTTTCGCTGTCACCAGCGGAACGTCGGCTGATGATTACCGCAATGGCCTCATTTCGAAATAAGCTTATCGCCGCCAATCTCCCTACAGAGGACGTGAATACGCTCCTGCTGCGCATCATGAAATAAGAATAACTTGAAGAGCGTCTGCTTTCATAACGAAGGCAGGCGCTTTTTCTTTTGAGGTGGTGCCGTTTGGCACCACCATCCGCTCTGATCCGCTCTGTTCACAATTTTCGTCTTTAATGTCCCATAAAATGGACTATAATTATGCTAAAATAATTCTCGGAAGCAGGAACATTTTCCCGCGCGTTATCACGATTAATAAGTAGAGGACGTGATAACTGCCAGTTTCCTAAAAAACTTTTTGAAAAAATTGAAAATTCCGGGAACATTATCGGAAGACTTATCACGTTTAATAAATAGAGGACGCCATCCTCGGAAAGGAGATGAAAAAACATGGCAATCAAGATTGAAAAGAAAAAGAAATTCCTTCCGTACCGCAACGCTGAATTCATACCTGCGTATCTGTTCATACCAAAGGAACTGTTAGACCAGGTCAACGATGAAAGTCTGAGATCGTTACCGCGTACTCTTCGAGGCTTTATGTATGATAAGGCAGCTATTAAAGTTGTGGAAAGCGACCTGTTTCTGCTATTAATATGCGATATGTACGCATATATGGTCTGGCCGTTTATGTGTCCCAGAGAAAAGCGCGAGATATATTCCGGTTATGATCCGATGTGGATTGCGGCGCATAATCCTAATATCTGGATTCATGCTCTGATGGATTGTAACTACCTGCCGGATATCTACTCGCTTATGGAAAACTGTGAGTTGGATTATTACCACAATTTCCTTCCTTTGAACTTCGTAGAGCTTGCGCTGGAGGTATCGGTTCACGCGGGAATGGCAATGAACCATCTGTTCGACGTGTATGAAACCGTCAGAGCGATGCCCTGTGAGGAAGATTTCGACTTCCGCGCCAGCAATCAGAAAAAGGATTTCTACCGCAAGTGGTATCACACGCAGACACAGCACCCGCAGATTTCTCTTGATGGGTTCAAGACGGATTATGCCGAAGAACACGACGGTCTGGAATGGGATATCGAAGATGAGTCGGCAAACTTTGAGAACGAATCCACGGTAAAGGTCCTTGCGGAGCAGTTTATGGAAACACTGTCCGAAAAGGACAAGCAGATCCTTCAGCTTCGACTGGAGGGCTACACAATGGAAGAAGTCGCGGAAAAGCTCGGCTACGCCAACCACAGCGGCGTACTGAAGCGGCTCCGAAAGATCGGTCAGGCGTTTGAAAAATACGCCGATGTCGATTACGGCTTCGACGGAAAACGAATCATTTAAGCATCTGTTGATGATTATCGGCAGGTGCTTTTTTGATGCCCGGATTTCTCCGGGCTTTATTATTTGATAACTGCTCCCACAAATCCGGGAGCGAAAGGAGGCGAAAATCATGATGGTCAGAAAACAACCCGCTAAAAGGAAGGAGATGATGAAGCATGGGAAAGATTCAACTGATCGATGCAGAGACCCTGTATTACAAGCCCCTTGAGCATCCGAAGATGCTCATCGACGGCGTCCTCTCGGGCGGCCTTGCGATCATGGCCGGTGATTCAAAAATCGGCAAGAGCTGGATGGTGCTATGGATGTGCCTCCAGATCAGCAAAGGCGAACCCGTATGGGGACTGCCCACCAGAAAGACGGACGTTGTGTATCTCGCACTGGAGGACCGCGAATGGCGTGTTCAGCAGCGTATGCAGGACCTGACGGACACTCCGCCGGACAACCTGCATTTTGGTTTCTCCTGCGGTCAGCTCGGTGCCGAGCTGGAAAGCCAGATCGAGGACGTATTGAAGGATTATCCCTCCACGGGGCTGCTCTTCATCGATACTCTTCAGATGGTAAGAGACAATGTTTCCGCGAAGGTCAATGCCTATGCGCAGGATTACAAGGATCTGTCCTCTCTCAAGAAGATCGCAGACAATCACGGCATCTGTATCTTCGTCGTACACCACACCCGTAAGGAACGGGACGGCGGCAATATCTTCAATGATATGACTGGCTCGACTGGTATCATGGGTGTGGCGGATACCGGCATGATCCTGCGTAAGGAGGACCGGTTCGGAGACAATGCCACGCTCTGTATTACCGGACGTGATGTGGAGGAGAAAAAACTGAAAATGCAGATGTGCGGCATCAAATGGGAGATCACCGAGGAACTCAGCGCCGATGATCTGCGCAAGGAACGGATCCCCGATTTTGTGTTCAAGGTCGTGGATTTTCTTTTTGAGCACAGACAGTTTGAGGGTACTGTTACCGAATTGCTTGCCGCTGTCGGCAATACCGTGCTGAAACCCAATGTTGCCAGCAAGTATCTGACACGCTTTTACAGCGAGGTATTTGTTCCGATGGGTATCACCTATGAGTACCGCAAAACGGCGGCAGCGAGAACGATCAGCTTAACGCTGAATGACGGTGCTGACGGTGATGACGGTCTTTCCGGGACCGAGAGGCTTGCGTCACTGCGGGCACAGAATGACGGTATATCCTCATTCCCCGTTTTACCGTCACAAGCGTCATTTGCGTCATGGGAGGAGGTGGACGACGATGAAGAATTACCGTTCTGAGGGGCGCGGGGCTATACACCGCTTTTCTATCCGTAAGGATAGCGAGCATGGGATTTGTATAGCCGTCCGGCTCCCAATTCCCTCGTATCTTCCGATACGAAAGGGGCGCGCCCCTGTAACCCCGCTGAGAGGAGGTGATCAATATGCGTAATCGAACGGACGAAATCAACGTGAGGGTCTTCAAAACCGAAAAGAATATCATCCGAAGAAAAGCGAAGAAGTGCGGCATGAATATGTCGGAATATCTCCGCACACTCGGAACGGAAGCAGCGGTGAAAGAAGCCCCGCGTGAGGAACTGATGCTGGCGTACCGGAAGCTGACGAAGCTCCACGACGGCATCCGCTATGAGGTCGCTATGACCGAGTTTAACGATGCCTTTACGGAGATCGAAGGTCTGCTTCTGAAAGCCTACCACGGAGAGGAGGATGATGCCGATGGCGGTAACGAAGATCTGGGCAATCCATGACAGCGTCTCCCGCGTTGTGGAGTATTGCAGCAATCCCGAAAAGACTAAGCTGACGGATCTGGAGCAGGTGCTTATCTACGCCGCCAACAAAGCCAAAACGCTTGACGAAGGCGAGCAGAGCTACGCCGTCTCCGGAGTGAACTGTACGCCCGATACAGCGATCAAAGAAATGACCGCTACGCAGAAACGCTTCGGCAAAACCGGCGGCAATGTTGCCTACCACGCATACCAGTCCTTCAAGACCGGTGAGGTATCGGCGGCGGAGTGCCATCAGATCGGGCTGGAAACAGCTCGGAGGCTGTGGGGTGACAACTATCAAGTGTTGGTGGCAACCCACTTCAACACAGGGACCTATCACAATCACTTTGTGGTGAACTCCGTCGGGATGTGGGACGGAAAAAAGCTGGAAGCCAAATACGGCGTTTATTATCAGCTCCGCGCCATGTCGGACCGTATCTGCAAGGAGCATGGACTGTCGGTGGTAAAGAACCCGCAGAAGCACAAAACGGCGCGTTCAGTCTACTTTGCCGAGAAGAACGGTGAGCCCACCCGCTTCAATCTGATGCGGGAAGCCTTGGATAAAGCTATGACGATGGCGTCCAGTTGGACTGAGCTTTCGACGGTACTTCGGAAGATGGGATATATCTTTGAAAGCGGCCCCTATCACAAGTACGCGACGATCCGATCCATCGGCTCAAAGAAAGGCGTCCGTACCTTCCGGCTCGGTGACGAGTACAGCAAGGAAAGTATCGAGGACAGGCTGATAGATAACCAACGGGACTACAGGGTAACGCAGAGATATTTCGAGTTCCTGGAGCCCTACACAAAGGAATACGCAAGAGCAAACCCGCCTACGGAAATGTATTACCGCAAGCGGGATTTTTATTTCCGCGCCCCCCGCGTGACCGGCTATATCAGCTTTTTCCGATGCGTTGCCATCGTACTCGGTATCGCTCCGATGTACGAAAAGCAGTATCAGAAACCGCTGTCAGCGGAATGCCGTGAGGCCTGCCGCAAGCTGGACCGCTACACCGATGAGGTGACGCTGGTGTGTCAGGAGCATCTGGAGACACCGCAGGACATTCAGGACTATATCGTCCGGATGAACGCGGAGATCGACGAGGTAACTGCCGTTCGCAGCAAGATCCGCAATAAGCAGCGGAACTGCGCCAATCCCGTGCAGATGGAAGAACTCAAAAAGAAGTGCGCGGCTTGCACGACGGTGCTTACAGACCTCCGCAAAAAGAAGAAAACAGCCTGCAATGTCATCGAGGATGATCCGAAGCTCCGTGAGCTTTTGGAAAATGAATTCGAGGCTCGGCTGGAAAACGACCCGTATCTTTCCGAAAGAGAGAAACGGGCCATTCGAGAACAGTCTTCTCCTCAGAGAGAAGAACACGATTATGAACGCTGATTACAGCAGAAAGGAATGATTTTATGAAGAAAAACCAAGTAATTGATTTGGGATTGACCGGCTACGATGAGCTGTTCATGAACGATCAGGAACGTGCGGATATCCGGAAACCAAAGGTCGAGGAGATTCCGCTCAGTGAGCTTACGTCCTTTAAGGACCACCCGTTCAAGGTAAAGAACGACGAGGAAATGTCAGAACTGATGAAGAGCATTGCCGATTCCGGCGTTCTGGCTCCCGCGCTGGCGCGTCCGAAGGACGGAGGCGGATATGAACTGATTTCCGGCCACAGACGTCTTGCCGCATGCAAAGCACTGGGAATGGAGACGATGCCCGTTATCATCCGCGATCTGACGGACGAAGAGGCCGTAATCACGATGGTAGACAGCAACCTGCAGCGGGAGCATATCCTGCCGTCTGAAAAGGCATTTGCGTACAAGATGAAGCTTGAGGCAATCAAGCATCAGGGCAAAGCTTCTACGCAACTTGCGCAGAAGTTGTCTGTTGAACTTGTCGGCGATGCTGCCGGGGAAAGCAAGGATCAGGTCCGCAGATATATCCGGCTGACCGAGCTGATTCCCGATATCCTCCAGATGGTGGATGACGGAAAAATTGCCCTTACTCCGGCGGTGGAACTTTCGTATCTGCAGGATTTTGAACAGGAAGCGCTCTTCTCCATTATGGACTGCGACGAGGTGACACCGTCGCTTTCCCAGGCTCAGCGTTTGCGCCGCATGAGCGAGGATCAGACGTTTACTGACAGAACTGCAATGCAGGTATTGTCCGAAGTCAAGGGCAATCAGGTTGAATATGTAAAGGTCCCGATGGATCAGCTCCGCAGCTACTTCCGCTCGGGTACCTCCATTAAACAGATGACCGAGACGCTTGTCAAGGCTATGGAATTTTACAACAAACACTTGGAGCGTCAGCGCAGAGACCGCGACGCCCGCTAATTTGAAAGGAGATTTTACTATGATTAATTATGATTACTTTACTGAAGGCAGAATGGAAGAACTGGACCAGATGGTCGAAAACTTTACTGAGACCGGCTGCAAGACCGTTGAGGAAATGCTTCTCGCTTTTCTTGAAGAGCATTTGGATATCGATCCCTTTATCCCGGATATGACCGTGATTTTCACTGATGAGTATGCGCATGAGCTTGTTGTGATCCTGAACCAGGGCGAGATCAGCTACGTTCTGGACGCGATCGATGAGAAGCTCTCTAACCTTGAACGCACGGAGCGCCTGCCGTTGGAAGAGGAAAAGGCACGTCTTATGCATGATTACTATTTTGGAAGAAGGATTCCGCATGAAGAGATTGAGGCTGCTTCCAGCTATGAAGAACTGGACGACCTGATTAAGGGGGTGCTTGCCTATGATGAATGATACTGTCAACGCGAAATCGACACCTTTGTCCGAATCCGCTGTATTGAATACAATTAGTGCGGATAATGTTCCCGGGCTTCCGAAATACGATTTCATGACCGCGAAGGAAGTCGGCGCCTATCTCGGAATCGGCAAATCCCAGGCATATGAGATCTGCAAGATGATCAATGCCAAGCTTGCTGCGGAAGGTTTCCTTACCTTCCGTGGCAAGGTTCCCCGTCAGGCGCTTATGGATCAGCTCCCCAGACAGGGTGGCGGAAATGAATAAACGGAATATCGACTTCTCCGTTAGGAGAACGGTTGCTCCTATTCAGAAGAAGGCTGAGATCATCAGTATTCTCCCCGTGAAAAGTGACCGGTATTACTACGTCGATGATATCTGCGCCATCCTCGGGATCGGGCGGTCGCTGGCATACCGAATTATCGCAAAGCTTCATGCGGCCCAGCTCGATCACGGGGCTGATGAACCTCCCGGATGCATTTCAAAAGTATATTTTATGGAGCAGCTCTACGGGGCTGCTCCTCGGAAGGAGAACGCAATATGACAACAGACACTATCGACAGCAAGTATTTGCAGTATACCACCGTCAATATTCAGAAGAACGAGGCAAAAGGCACCTACAGTGTCAAATACCGTCTGAAACTGAAAGACGGCGGTATTGCAAAGGAGTCCATGAAGCGAGGCTTCAAAACTTTGAGAGAGGCGAAGCTCTTTACGGAAGAACTGAAACGAGACCATGCGGAAACGCTTTATAAGCTCGATCATCCGGAACTGACGATGACATTCTCCGAGCTATATGAGAAATATAAAATCTCGCGGCTCGGAGATAAACCGTCTACGATCATCAACCGTGAAAGCCTCATTCAAAGCCGAGTCATCCCTTTTTTCGGGGAGATGCAGATCAAAGACATTACGCAGGATACGATTTCACAGTGGCACGCCTGTTTCTACGATGATGACGGGCAACCAATATTCAAGGAGACCTACCTGCGTAGCCTGCACAGCCGTCTGTCCGCAATACTCAATTACGCGGTCCGCTGCGGCTGGCTGACAAAAAATCCCGCAAGCTCCTGCTCTATCGGTGTGAAGAACGCGGAGGAACGCCCAGTATGGACGCCGGAGGAATACAGCCTTTTTCGGAAAGCAATAGCTGATGATCCGGTTGCATTCTACGCTTTTGAAACCCTGTATTTCACAGGGCTCCGAAAAGGAGAACTCCTGGCACTGAATATCGGTGATATCAATTTCGAGACAAACGTGATGAGCATAACCAAGTCACTTCAGGTTTTGAAAGGCCAGGAGGTTATTACCTCCCCGAAAACAAAAATGAGCGTCCGCAAGGTACGGCTGAACCAGGCACTTGCCGACGAACTGAAAGAGTATATTGCAACGCTTGAAAACCACGGTCCAAAAGACAGGCTTTTTCCGTTGCTCAGGAAAGAGCATCTGCGCTATACGCTTATGCGCGGAACAGAAGAAGCCGGTCTCAGCCCGATAACAATCCATTGTTTCAGACACTCCCATATTACGAATCTGATTGCCGCCGGGTATTCGCCCGCTGATATAGCAAAGCGCGTGGGCCATGAGTCCATTTATATCACGCTTCATTATTCTCATGCCTTCAAGAATGTTGAAGGCGACATTGCAGACAGTCTGGATCGTATTATGGAGGGATTCTGATGAAAGCGAAACAATCATTAACGCACAGCGAATCAAAAACGATTGCCTTCAGGGTAAGCCCACAGGACTACACTGAAATCACCATGCGGATCGAGATCTCTGGAATGGTGAAACAGGATTATCTTCTGGCAAAGGCACTGGATAAGGAAATCACCGTTTATCCGAATTGCCGCGTTCAGAAATATCTTGAAAAGTATCTCACGGAAGTTCTTGAGGAACTGAAACGGCTCAAAAGCGTTACAGCGGACGAGCCGTGCCTACATAAACTGGAAGAGCTGATCGAGGTTATTTCCAAACTATAAAGTAAGCCCAGCCGATTTCGTAATGATTTCAGCTGGGCTCTTTTTTTGTTTTAGCGTACCAAAAGCGTACCACGTTTTTCGGGGTCAAATGGGGGTCAGCACTTTGAAAAATCCCTTATTTACTGGGGTTTCCGCACGTTCCAATTATTCCCACTCAATGGTGGCAGGGGGCTTGGAGGTAATGTCATAAACAACCCGGTTTACATTATCAACTTCATTGACTATCCTGGTTGATACCTTCTCCAAAACTTCGTAGGGTATTCTTGCCCAATCGGAAGTCATACCGTCTGTTGAAGTTACAGCCCTTAAAGCAATGGTGTGAGAATAGGTCCTTTCGTCTCCCATGACACCTACGCTTCTTATGTTTGGAAGGGCAGCAAAGTACTGCCATATTTTGTTTTGCAGCCCTGCCTTTTTTATTTCATCCCTGAAAATATAGTCTGCTTCTCTTATTATTTTTAGTTTTTCTTCGGTAACCTCTCCCAAACACCTGATTGCCAGACCCGGTCCGGGGAATGGCTGTCTTTCAACCACCTCTTCCGGAAGTCCCAATTCCCTTCCTACCTGTCTGACTTCGTCCTTAAACAACTGGCGGAGTGGTTCCAAAAGTTCAAAATCAACATCATCGGGAAGGCCTCCCACATTGTGGTGGCTTTTGATTACCGAAGCGGTAGATGTTCCGCTTTCTATAACATCAGGATAAATCGTTCCTTGTACCAGGTAATCAATATGGCCGAATTTTTTCTTAAGCTTTTGTTTTTCTTCTTCAAAGACCCTTATGAACTCTTCGCCGATTATCTTCCTTTTCTTTTCAGGCTCTGTCACACCTTTCAGTTTGCCCAAAAACCTTTCCTGAGCATTTACACGGATTAAGTTCATATTAAACTTTTCTTTAAATACCCTTTCAACCTGGTCTCCTTCATTCTTCCTAAGGAGGCCGTGGTCAACAAATACACATATTAGGTTAGGACCAAGAGCTTTGTGAACCAAAACTGCCGCAACGGATGAATCAACCCCTCCGGACAAGGCACAAAGAGCTTTTTTATCCCCGGCTTCTTTTTTGATTTTTTCTACTGAGTCTTTAATATAATCTTCTATATACCAGTTTTTCTTTACCTGGCATACGTTAAATAAAAAATTGCTTATTATTTCTCTTCCCTTTTCGGTATGCTCCACTTCAGGATGGAACTGAACCGCATAAATCTTCTTTTCTTCGTTCCTCATGGCACAAACAGGGCATGAGTCCGAACTTGCAGTTATTTCAAAACTCTCCGGAGCTCTTTCTATAAAATCCGTATGACTCATCCAGCAAAGGGAATTTTGATCTATGCCTTTAAACAGCTCATCATGGGTATGTATATTGAGCTTTGCCCTTCCATATTCCCTGAAATCAGCTTTTCTTACTTTACCTCCGAATTCTTGAGCTATGAACTGGCCTCCGTAACATATGCCCAATACAGGAACTCCCAAATTAAATATTTCTCTGTCTATTTTGGGCGCATTTTCAGCATAAACACTCGCAGGCCCTCCTGATAGAATAATTCCTTCGGGAGCCTTTTCCCTTATTTGTTCAAGAGTATATGTATAGGGGATTATCTCACAATAAACCTTAGCCTCTCTTACCCTTCTTGCGATAAGTTGGCTGTACTGGGCACCAAAATCTATTATTAATATCATCATTTTCTCCTATTTATCCTATAAGGCTATCTGCTTTATTCACAGAACTCTTTATATTCTTCAGCCGTCAACAGGTTGTCTACTTCAGTGGGCAAACTCATGTCTATGGCTACAATCCAGGCATCGTATGCCGATTCATTAATCAGGGTAGGATTATCCACCAACTCTTCATTGACTTCTATTACCGTTCCTGACACAGGAGCATAAACATCCGATGCTGCCTTAACCGATTCAAGTACTACAAACTGGTCTCCTGCTTCAACAATGGTTCCCACCTCAGGCAATTCCACGTAAACAATATCTCCCAACTTATCCTGCGCATAGTCCGTGATGCCGACATATGCCTTGTTCTCTTCAACTCTCACCCATTCGTGAGATTCGACATATCTGAGTTCATCCTGTAATTTCATAACTTCCTCCGTGTATTATTTGTGATTGAAGGTAAGGGGCCACTCTCTTATTATTAAAGACAGAGAATATCTGTCTTAGTATTTTATAGTTTATTAATTTATATCTATCCCTTTTAACAGTCATTATTATAAGACCATTGATTGCCTCTGTCAACATCTATATTGTCGCCATAATATTAATATGTTGAATTCTAAGAAAACGGCCATTTTGAATGACCGTTTTCAAATAACTCACTATTTAAAACTGTTCTGATTGTTTTGATTATTCTTGTTCTTGTTGTTCTTGCCGTTGTTTTTGTTGCTCAGGTTATTTTGCTTGTTTTCATTTTTATTTTCAAACTTGTTGTTCTCGTTTCGATTGTCAAGTTTGTTCTGGTTCTTGTTTTCAAATTTGTTGTTTTCGTTCTTGTTTCTGCCGTTATTCTCGTTGTTCATCTGCTTCATCTGCTCCTTTAAATTCTGTTGACTGTCTAACTTTACACTATCTTCCCAATTTAACAACTTCTCGTCTTTTTTACCGAAATTAAATCTTTTTATTTCCATCATCCCTTCATATACATGTATTTGAAGATGTTTAGACATCTACAAGTATATTATTAACACTAATATTTTTATTATTATTCCAATAAATTACATTTAACAAACAAATTTGCAAGTATACATTTTTTTACAAGCAGGATTTTACCTATATATCCGCTATATCAAAATAAACCAATGCTTTTTAAGGTAAATACAAACAAAAAAATACTGAAGGGACTGACTATGGTTGTAATGAATACTATTTGGCCTGCCAATTCATAGTTGCAATTATACTGCTTGGCCATGGCATAGCTTGATACGGAGGTTGAAGGTGCCATCATGCTAAAGAGAGCACACAATTCCGCTCCCCTGTATCCGAAGGCTACTGAAATCAAGACTGTAAGAGCAGGAATAATAAACAACTTTCCGGCACAAACCATGACCAGGTACTTAATATTCTTCCATATATTGTTGATTTTTATTTCTCCTCCAAGGGCTATCAAGGCCATAGGGGTTGCTGTTTTTGCAATATCTTCAATTGATTTGCCCAGGGCTGAAGGAAGTTCTATATTGAAAAATATTGCTATGAATCCTAAAAACGACGCTACTATCAAGGGATTCAAAAGTATGCTGACAAGAGTCTCCCTGTAGTTATGCCTGTTGTCGGTAAACAGGTCCAATATTATGACGGCAGAAAAATTATATAGGGGAATTATTATTGCTATAAGGCTTGTGGCAACAGCTGCACCTTCCTCACCGAAAATGTTCGTGCAAAGGGGCAATCCTAATATTACAAAATTGCTTCTGTACAAGCCTTGAATCAAAACTCCCCTGTTTTTTATGTCTTTTTCATATTTGGGTACTATAATAAATAAAATGCCGATGGTTCCCAAAACCAGCAGTACGGCAAATAAGGTATAGGATAAATTTATCCTTTCCCATACCTTGCCGGTGTAAATATTATTGAATTGAAGGATGGGAAGCAGGACCCTAAATATGAAGCTGTTGAATTTTTTTATAAAATCCTCATCAAATACTTTCATTTGTCGAAGAAATATTCCTGAAAATATGAGGATCACCAGGGGCAAAACAACATTTAAAGAAAATATAAAATTATCCATGATTGATTCCTTTCTTAGGTTGGAATTATTCTGTCAAATATACATAAATCAGCTTAATGGTATTTTCTATGCCGTCTATATGGGTCCTCTCCATGCCATGGGAAGCATGAACCCCGGGACCTATCAGGCCGCCCCTGATATCATTGCCTCCCTTTAATGATGCCGACACGTCTGAGTTATACATAGGATATATGTCAACAGCATGTCCTATATTGTTTTCCTTTGCCAGCATTATCAATTTTGAAGTGATATCATAGTCGTAGGGACCTGAGCTGTCCTTGGCGCATATGGAAACGTCCTGTTCGGTACATGACAAATCCAGTCCCACACATCCCATATCAATGGCAAGCAGCTCGTCAATATCCTCCGGAATGCTGGAACACCCGTGACCTGTTTCTTCGTATGTGGACAGAATTATTTTAACCTTGTTCCTGGGCTTTGTCTTTAACCTGCTGAATAGCTCCATCAGGCTCAAAGCACAGGCAGTTCCCGCCTTATCATCCAAATACCTGGATTTGATGAATCCTGCAGGTGTTATGGTAAATTTGGGTTCGACGGAAATAAAATCTCCCGGCCCGATACTCAGGGCTTGTACATCTTCTTTGGTCTTTACAAGTTCATCCAGCCTGACCATCATGTTTTCTTCGATTCTTTCCTTTTCTTTGGCATCCTTGTAAACATGGGCGGATGGTGAAATCGACAGAATGGTTCCCGTATAGATTTTGCCCTCTCTTGTGTGAATCTTGCAGTATTCCCCGTCAAGGCTGGGATAAAGATTCCCCCCGATTGAAGTTATCTTTAGAGTCCCATCCGCATTAATTGACCTGACCATGGCACCCAGGGTGTCCACATGTACCGCAATGCCCACACAGTAATCCTTGTCCTGTCCTTCTATTTCGATTATACCGTTCCCTTTTTTATTTTTTTCAAATTTATAACCGAATTCTTCAGCAGTTTTTTCTATGTATGTCATAACATTGCCGCAGAATCCGCTAGGGCTGGGTATATTTATTATTTCTTCAAGCAGTTTAAGAGTATACTCTCTGTTTATTTTTATATTCATGTTTTCAAGCTCCCGTTGAAATCTTTTCTTATTATACTACCAAAAGCACCCGTAAACAATAGTTTTAAGGAAATGCTAAAGCTTCCTTTGCAGGAAGCTTTTTTAATGTACTGTCGAATTGGCGGACCCGGTGTGGTACTGCACCACAATTAGCAGCGGTCACCTATTCCGCCTACCCTGTCACAGCTGCAGAACAGTATTACCAACAAGAGGAAGAAGAACAAGAGGCTGTCGTTGTCGCCAAAGCCGCCGATTCCTCCTACCAAACCATCGTCTCCGCAGAAACATGCAAGAACTACCAAGAGCAAGAAGAAGAATAACAAGCTGTCACCGCTGTCTCCCAATATATTGTTAAACATAAAAACCTCCTACTAATAATTTTAATAATATATTATTCCTGTGACTCTTATTTGTTACTTTCTTAGCCTTCATTTAATGATTTTAGATAAAAAATTATTTTATCTATAAAGCTGTCCTTGGTCTTGCAATATGGGCAGTCATACCAACAGTCATGTTTATCTTTATATTTATAGCAGCCGTCCTTGACCTTACAATGGGGGCAGTCATACCGGCAGTCAAGCTTATTTTTATATTTATCGCAGCTGCATCTGTCGTTTTGAATCCTGTCCACCATGTCCAACAAGCATTGTTCTGAATGCTTTTCTTCATCCCTGCAAAGCCTGTTTAAAATATATATTAACTCCATTATGTCATACATTCTGCTTATTATATCCCTGTCGCATTTCCTTCTGTCCACCTTCATCACTCCATTCATCTTAGTATATGATTTTTTTTTGGGCCTGCTATTATTAAATCATTTGATTTTACCGAGTTTTATTGTATAATGTCCTTAACCGGTTAAATTTTGTCCTTGCTATTACTTAGCTTATAAATAAGCATATTAAGAGGTAATTGTATGAAAGCTTTTTTTAATCTTTTAATTGTAGGACTAATAGGCTTGTTGTCATCCACATATTTGTTTAACCTGTCACCTATTGACTACAGCGGAACAATTGAAATTGAAACTCCGGTGGAAGAAAGCACCTTGAGGTTGGAAGTTGAAGAAGACAAAGTATTAAATCCCGAATCAATTACAATCAAACATACGGCTTCCAAGCCTGAAGTCATCAAGATTGTTACAGACAGTATTTTCAATGTGGATATATACAAGGACAATGAATTGATAAAAAGCAACATTAAAAATTTGGAGCCTGTCTCTCCTTCAGTCGATGCAACCATTTCGGTAAATGAAGATAATCCTATTGTCACTACCTTGAATATATCTAAGAAGGACCTGGACCTTGAAGATGGGGTTTATAAATTCGTATTTAATTCGAACTTAATAAGGAATGAAGAAAATTCTTCCTTGTCCGTAACGGTTACCTATGATACAGCCGGCAACTATTATCCGGCCCTTAACACAACCCCTCTGGGAACCAAGGGTCTCACCCTTTACTTCGTTGCGGAAGATGCAAACCTCTTGATTCCTGTTACAAGATTTGTGGTTGAAGATAAATCGATAACAAGAATGGCTATAGAACAGCTTCAAAACGGTCCCTTGAATCCTGGACTCAGATCGGTAATCAAGGATGTTACTAACACAACATATAATAACGGGAATGTGGTAATTGATATTCCAAGCTCTTATGAAGGCTACAACAGGGAAGAAACCCAAGGCTTGCTTGCATACAATTCCTTTGTTAAAACAATTTTTGCTGTTGACAGGTACTGGCCCATATACAGCGTAAGCTTTACGGTAGACAGGACCAGGCCGGAAACATACTTTCATGGCATAAATATGAGCCCTGTGCCCAATATTGAAAATAACCACATATTATATATGGCTTACAAGGCAGACAAGAGATACTATTTGTTTGAGCACCAGTTGGATCCTGAGAAAACAGGCATTAGTGCAAATGACACCATAGAAATGAAGGCCCGAAAAATATTCGATGCATATTCGGATAGGGCCCTCCCCTACGGGATCAGCCCGGTACCTAAAAATGTAACCTTAAACAATGCATCGGTGGAGAGAAGGACCCTGATACTTGATTTTAACGAAGAGTTTTTGAGTGTTTACAAAGATAGAAATGATTTAAGATACATGATGGTGGAATCCTTAGTATATACTTTCACCACAATACCGGGAGTGGACAGCATAAAGATTACCGTCCAGGGAAAGGAAGTTTCAGGTTTTCTTGATACCTTGGACACAACAAAAGCCTTGTATCCTCCGGAATTCATCAATCCGGAAGTCGTGGAAACACAAGAATAAAGAGAATAATAAAAAAGGCCCAAGGGCCTTTTTATTTTGCCAGCTAACCATTTATGCTATTCTTAGATAATAGCTAAGTATCTCATCACAAAAAAATGATACTCTTCGGGCTACACCTATAAAAAATAATAAAAATATCAAGCGAACATTTGCAGGACACGATATTAATTCTTAGCGAATGCAGGCTAAAAATCCGTTAAACAGCTTGAACTGTTTGAGCGAAGCGAGTTTTCAAGCTGTAGGATTTTTAGCCGGAATGAGC
>DCDB01000235.1 GCA_002316215.1 Lachnospiraceae bacterium UBA1066
TCAATTGTAACCACTTCTCCTTTATGCTTATGCCTAGGGGGACATCCTATGTCTAAGAAAATAGAACACATCTCCATTCTGCAAGCAATTATTGTAGGCTTTCAGATTTACAGCAACAAAGCTGAACCCAGCTTCTCTGCATCAATGAACGCTGCATTCAAAACAAGAAATGCTTTGAACGTAGCTGCGGAAATCGGATTGACGGATGAAGATCTAGCAGAAGTTATTCGCAAGAACTTACCAGAAGAAAACTAATATCACGCTGCAAGCACTTCTACTATGGAGTGCTTTTTTTTATTGGAGGAAACCACATGAATATCTTTCATCACATCTTCAAATCAAGAGATCGACCAATTACCGACAGTACCAATGGCAGCGGGTATCGTTTCTTCTTTGGTCCTACGCAAGCTGGCAAGAATGTCAACGAGCGTACTTCCATGCAAATAACCGCTGTCTACTCCTGTGTCCGTATTCTTTCGGAAGCAATCGCGGGATTGCCTCTGCACTTATACGAAACCACAGGTGATGGTGCAAAGAAGAAAGCTACAGAAAACCCTCTGTATACCCTGCTTCATGATGAGCCAAACCCTGAAATGACTTCCTTTGTATTTAGGGAAACACTCATGACACACCTGCTGCTATGGGGAAATGCCTATGCACAAGTAATACGGAATGGAAAAGGAGAAGTTGTCGCCCTTTACCCACTGATGCCTAATCGCATGACAGTAGATCGGGATAAGAATGGACAAATCGTAAAAGCCAAATCATGAGTACCTGTACGATAATTGGGACATTGGGATAATTAGTCTAGAAAACCATAGGATTTTCTAGACTAGGAGGTCTCATTTATGGAACATGTAACACAATCGATGCGCCGAGAATATTGGAAGTCGATCATTACGGAGTGCTGCAGCAGCGGGATGAAGAAAAAGGATTGGATGGAGCTGAATCATATCAGTCATAAGAGCTTCTACTACTGGCAGAAGAAGCTGCGGATGGAAGCAGGCACTGACATGATCTTGGCAGAGAATAAACAAAGCATTCCTGCTCCATTCGTACAAGTGGCATTGCCTGATGACTCACATGAAGAGAAAAATGTCATCATTCATGGGAAACAGGTAGATATTGAAGTTGCAGAGAACATATCAGATGAGTTCCTGATGCGGATCATCAGGGCGGCATCCAATGCTTAAAGAATTCCAAGGATTCACTAAGGTATATATTGCATGCGGCTATACGGACTTGCGAAATGGAATCGATGGATTGGCTGCTGCTGTTCAGAATCAGTTCCATCTTGATCCCTTTGATCAAGGAACACTGTTCCTGTTCTGCGGAAGGAAATCAGATCGGATCAAGGGACTGCTATGGGAAGGAGATGGATTCCTTCTTTTGTACAAGAGGATCGATGATGGAAGATTCCAGTGGCCGCGCAAGACAGCAGATCTCAGGACGATCACTCATCTTCAGTATAAGCAGCTCTTAGAGGGACTGAATATTGAATCAGCGATCAGAGAAGTACATCCGACACGTGCAGTGTAAAAAGTCATCCACAACTTGATCTGAAAAAAATGGCACCTGCGATGCAGTATAAGGGCGATGGCTAAGCAAATGTAAATTATGTCTCCTACATTCTGCTTGATCGAGCATCGTCTTTTCATTTGCGTGAGACGCCCTGATTCATTCGAAGAATGAGTGCTCAGAGCGATGGACTTTTCTGAATTTATCCACAATCGTCAGCTGTTGCATTGCCTTTGGTTATCCTGTATAACATGACCATGAACAGCACAAAGCCAACTGTAGATATCGAATGGGATAAGTTCAGCAAAGAACAATTGATCACTGTTATCGATCTAACGGTTTGACCACCGGTTGCTTTGGTGAGTTGTCCCTTGGCTGCTAAAGTAGTTGTCCTTCATCGCTGAAGATAATAAAACCAAGAGTTATATGATATGCTTCCTCTAAAGTAGACACTTAAAAAAGTGCCTTTATAGGGTCCTTTTCAATCCATTTTAGTTTCATAAGGTTTCTTTTTTTAAAATGTCCTTGACATAGAATCCATTTCAATTCTTCGATTAGCTAAATTTTTCTAAAGTCTGTGTATATAGTTCAATAATTTCTTCACGACTAATTTGATTTCTTTTCTCCTTATACCAAAAGACGGATTGAATCGTGATCCCCATAATAATCTGTCCTTTATAACTAAGCTCTATGGGTAATTCTTCGTCACTAGCTCCTTTTTTTATGCGGTTACCTAGCATGCTCTTCCCGTACTCGCGCACACTTTCAAGTTCAAAAATGATATTAGCATTCATTTGAATACTGAAAATGAGATATAAGAGATTATCAAATTGATCCAATAGTTGTTCAAAAACAATAATAAAAAAGTTGTCTTTTTCTTCATTTGAGTTTTTGATTGCAAAATCCGCTTAATCCGCGCAACCGGTCCGGAGGACCGGCGCGCGAATCCGGTCGAACGGCGTGAAACGTCGGACGACCCTGTTTCATATCGGCGCGGAGCGCCGCTGTGTCAGGCAGTTAACCGTCTAAACGTAAATCAGGACCATCGAATACAAGCCGATGTGCTTTATGTGTCAAACGACTAAGGCAGGAATCGGCATAAGTACTGTTCCCGAAAAAGTCCCACCATTTCTTTACAGGTACCTGTGAGATCACTACGGTTGCTTTCCGACAGTCACGACTTTCGATCACTTCCAGAAGATTACGGCATTGGTCCAGATCCAGTGACATCAGCCCAAAATCGTCTATCACGAGAAGATCGTATTCGGCCATTGAGTTCATGTATTCAAGGTAATCATCCGAACTGGAAGCCAGCCGCAGGCACTCATTGATTAACGTATTGGCCCGAATATAACGAACAGTTTTAAGCTGGTGCAGAGCTGTGATACATAAAGCATTCGCCACATAAGTCTTTCCCGCACCTGCGCCACCAGTAATCAGCAGATTCCTTGGCTCATCGACCCACTCGCATCTGGCAAGTAGTTCGATGGCATGGGTATCAAGCTGGCGGTCAGGTTCGTACAGACGGTCGTCGAGATCAGCCTGCGGGTATTTCAAAGAGGCACGCTTGAGTAAACGGTTGAACTTTGTGCTCTGTCGCTGATCCCATTCACAGTTGATGATACTGGAAATACGTACCATGAACTTCTCAAGATCTGCATTAGGATCAAGAAACTGCTTCTCCAGAGATTCAGCCATGCCGGACATGCGGAGTTTGTAAAGCCGGTCCAAAAGCGTATTTTCCTCGATTGAAAGGCCATCATTGTATGTGTAGTTCTTAACTTTATATGCCATCGTCATCACCTTTACTGATAAAAGTCCTTTCCTCTGATGTTTTCGTGCTGTGGGATCGTCCCTGTTTTTGCATTGTTTCCGTCTGTATGTGAACTGAGGGACTTCTGCAGGACCTTTTTGAACGTCGAGTACCAGCAGGAATGCATCTCGATGCATGTGCGGGATACTTCCTCGACGAGTCCGTACGGAAGGTCTTTTACGGAATGAAGGATGCCCTGACACGAGTTATAGGATTGCTCCTCGTGCTTCGATGACAGCAGGACTCTATCAATAAACTCTGATGTGTACGGGCCGTATACAGACGCCCAGCGCCTGTAATACGCACCATCCCTGGCATTGACCTCCTTGTAGTAAAGGTGTTCGGGCTTCATGTGATCATCCTCAGTGATGTATCTGGGGAATTCTGTATAAGCCCGTTTGTGTGTACAGATCAAACGGTTGTATTGATCACAGATCCGTATTTCCTTTGTTGTAGCCTTCAGAATTGCGGGTTTGCCGCGATAATTATAAAATACGGAGTAGTAGTGGCCATCATACTCCAGATGATAGTTATCCGGTACCGAAGTAAACGGCTTGTAATCGCAGATCGTGTAGTCTCCGCCTGGCAGTGGTTTCATGCAGGATCTGTCGTACTTTTCGAAAGCCGCCTGCCTTGAACCACCGATTATCGAGGATTTCCCGGAGTTGAGGACCGCTACTTGCTTTTTACACGCGGCGTTCAATGTCTCCATCGAAGTATAGATTTCTTCCTTCAGTTTCTCGACGAGGTGTGTCTCAAGGTATCGTACATGGTTCTCAATGGTTGCCTTTCCACGCGGTTTGTATGCCGGAGGCGGAATTACGACGGTTTCATAGAAGTCTTCGAGATCTGAGAACAGACTCTGCAAAACCAGTTTGTCCTTTGTATGAGTTGTGACAGCTGTCTTGAGGTT
>DCDB01000083.1 GCA_002316215.1 Lachnospiraceae bacterium UBA1066
CTTAGTTTTCTTTAGTCCTGCTTATTTTTCAAATCCAAATTCCTTTCTCAGATTCTCATACCTTATCCGTTCTTTTTCCTTGACTTCCTTACTCAGGTCGTTCATGACATGATGGCAGACATCCGCATCCTTAAGAACCTCATCCATCGGCGAATCCACCGATGCCTTATCATCATGATGGTAAATGGCGGAGCAGATGGTTTTCGTTTCTTCTTCATCCGTAAGCGCAAGCTTTTTCAGGATTTCTTCGGCCAGCACAGCACCCCTGTGCGCATGATCCTCATACGTCCCGTTCTCATAAGCATATAGGTCATGCAGCATCGCCGCCATAGAAGCAAGCTCCGTGTTCTGATGTCTTTTTTCCGATATCATCGTCGCCGCCAGGGAAACGCCGTAGAGATGTGCCGCAGCCTTGATCCTCTCCTCCGGATCCGACATTTTCTCAAGCTGCTGATTGACATATTTGCGCAATTCCTTAAGCCGTCCCATCCTATTCTCCTCCTCGTTTACTTATACGGATAATACTTTCTCTATTTTCAGTTTTTTATTCTCTTGCGATCCTGTTTGTTTAAAGAAGCTGACTGCCTTTATGAGTAAAGTTCCATTTCTTTTTGTATTTATCCGTATCGATCCCATGCTGCAGATAATCGACGAGCAGGCTCGCACAGGCGCGGCTGTCGCTCCCTGCGTGATGATGTTCAAGTCCGATGCTCAGATATTCGCACATAGTATCCAGTTTATGATTCACAAGATTTGGATAACAGGCCCGTCCCATTGTGCAGGTGCATGCATAGTAGGCATACGGATGCCAGACAATTCCATAATATTGCAGGCATTTTGATAAAACCTGCATATCAAACTGTGCAAAATGAGCTATCAGAAGACCGCTGCCCATGACCGGCTCAATTGCTTTCCATAGCTCCGGAAAAGAGAGCTGATCCGATACCATCTCCGGTGTAATCCCGGTAAGACGGATATTGAACCTGTCAAACCCCGCTTCCGGATTTACCAGATAATCGTAATCCCGGACAATCCTGCCATTTTCTATAACGGATATACCAATTGCGCTCATGCGGTCGTTTGCGGAATTAGGGGTTTCAACGTCAAAAGCAATATATCTTTCAGACATCTGCCCTGCTTTCTGCGGAAGGCTAAAAGCGCTCCCGCGGGAAAATCTCAGAATAATTACTGCTGATTCGATTATATTAATACCGCTGCCAAATGTCAAAAAAGTTTCCCGTTCCGGGGAAACTTTTTTGATGTCGTTCATTCTGTATTCTGTTTTCTCTATACCCTTTTATCCTGCATTTGTCTTATGCGGCACTGTGTTTATGCAACAACCTGTTCATACCGTAACCTGTTTATGCAGCAATCTGTTTATACACTAATCTGTTTATACACTAATCTGTTTACCCTGCACTCTTTTCATTCCGGGCAGTTTCCGGCAACGGTTCCGGCCGGACTTTTTCTTTTTGTCCCCAGCATCCGGAACACATAACCTATGGCGACAGCTGAAATGAAGAAAGTCAGGGCATCCGAAACCGGCATTGAGTAAAGCACTCCGTCCAGACCAAAAACAAGAGGCAGAAGAAGTGTCAGCCCGACACCGAACACAAGCTCACGGATCATAGAAAGCAAGGTAGAGAGGAAGGCCTTTCCCAGTGACTGAAGGTAAATAAAAGCTGCTTTGTTGACGCAGGCGAATGGCATCAGGCAAAGGTATATGCGAAAGGACTTCACTGCAAAAGCGGTATAATAGCTGCTTTCATTTGCCGCGCCGAAAACATCGATAAGTGCATTAGGAAACAGTTCCACAACGCATAAGGCAAAAGTTCCGACTGCAGCTTCTATGGCAAGCAGCCATTTCAAGACCGAAAGTGCCCTGTCTTTACGCCCTGCTCCGATATTGTAGCCCACAATCGGGATGCATCCCGCCGCAGTACCGACCGCTGCGGAGATAACGATCTGGAAGAATTTCATGACGATTCCGACGACGGCCATCGGGATCTGTGCATATTCCGCCTGTGAAAAGACGGTATCCAGGGCACCGTATCTGCGTATCATATTGTTGACAGCAGCCATCGAAGCGACAAGTGAAACCTGCGAGAGAAACGAACAGATACCAAGAGGAAGAAATCTGCGGATCAGGCTGCCCTGAAGACGGAAGCTGCCTTTTTCAAGCTTTACTGACTTCATATGCACCAGATACCAGACCGCCAGAACTGCTGTAAGAACCTGTCCGATAACGGTTGCAACTGCGGCTCCCATCATCCCCCAGTGGAATCCATAAATCATAACCGGATCAAGAATGCAGTTCGCCACGGCTCCTGCCACAGTTGAAACCATTGCGAACTTCGGGCTGCCGTCCGACCTGATTATCGGATTCATTGCCTGCCCAAACACATAAAACGGAATTCCCATCGCGATATAGATGAAGTACTCTTTTGCGAAACGGAACGTCTCCTCATTGACACTTCCTCCGAACATTATAAGCAGAGGATCCATGAAAATGAAATATGCAGCTGTTAAAACGACTCCCGTCACAACTGAAAGGACTACCGCATTGCCGACGCTTCTGCTTGCATGTTCTTTTTTTCCGGATCCCAGGGAAATCGACACAAAGGCGCAGCAGCCGTCACCAATCATGACAGCAACTGCCAGAGCTACCACTGTCAGAGGAAAAACAACCGTATTGCCGGCATTTCCGTTTGACCCCAGATAATCCGCATTCGCAATAAAGATCTGGTCGACAATGTTGTAAAGTGCCGCCACAAGAAGGGAGATAATGCAGGGTACCGAATATTTTCGCATCAGTACCGGGATCTTCTCCTGTTCCAAAAATGAATTTGCTTTTGATTCTTCCATAGAAACCTCCTCACACAAAAAAAACAAGCGTGCCCCAAAAGTCGGATTTACGCTTTTGGCAACACACTTGCTTGAAATACAGTATTTTTTTTACAGCCTGTATTTTATATTCGAACTTTCAAAAATGCAACACTTTTTTATTTTTCTTGACTATTTTCTTAAAAAACGTTATCCTGCTTTTAAGTGAAATGTTGTTGTAACAACGCAGGAGGAGCCATGGATTATTCGTTTCTGACAAAAACAATGCTGTTCCGCGGAACAAGTGAGGATGAGGCGAAATCTATGCTTTCCTGCCTTGAAACACACGAAAAACAGTATAAAAAAGGCAGCATCATTTACCACTCCGGTGAATGCATCAAGAACATGGGGCTGGTACTCTCCGGAGGCGTCAATATCGTCATCAATGATGTCTGGGGAAATGAAACTATCCTCAGCCACGTACAGGCGGGGCAGCTTTTTTCGGAGGTTTACGCCTGTATTCCCAATGAACCGCTCCTTGTCAATGTGATTGCCAGCGAAAACAGCAGTGTTCTCTTCCTGAATGCTTCAAAAATGCTGACAACCTGCCAAAGCGTCTGCCCGCACCACCGCCGGCTGATCATGAATCTTCTGCAGATTTCAGCCGCCAAAAATCTATCCCTTTCACGCCACATCCTGCATACCTCGCCAAAAACAATACGGGGCCGCCTGATCTCCTATCTCTCGGAACAATCCAAACGATGCGGAAGCTACCAGTTCACAATACCTTTTAACAGACAGGAGCTTGCCGACTATCTTGGAGTGGATCGCAGTGCGCTGTCCAATGAACTCAGTAAGATGCAGAAAGATGATATCCTTGAATTCAATAAAAATCGCTTCACTCTTAAAGTAACCTGACAGATTCTGCTTTTAATCCACAGAATTCTTTTTAATTCTTTTTAATTCTTTTTATTCTTTTTAATTCTTTTTATTCTTTTTAATTCTTTTTAATTCTTTCAATTCTTTTACAGCAGTAACCGGATAAACGTTTCAGATTCCGTTCCATCTTTTATAATCTCCAATATCAATATCAAAAACGTCCAGCAATTTGCCGATGATCTGTTCCGTACATGCTTCAACACTTGAAGGCCTTGAGTAATACCCCAGCATAGGGGGCAGAATCACGGCTCCCATCATAGAAAGTTCATACATATTCCTAAGATGTACGGAAGACAGCGGGCATTCCCGCGCACACAAAACCAGCTTTCTTCTCTCCTTCAGGGTTACATCTGCCGCCCTTAAGAGAAGGTCTTCACTAAAGCCGCTGTTAATTCCCGCAAGTGTCTTCATGCTGCACGGCACAACCAGCATTCCAGCCGTCTTAAAGCTCCCCGAAGCAATGGCGGCTCCGATGTCGTCATTATCGTAAGCTATATCTGCAAGATTCCTGAAATCCTCCGGCGTCATATCGGTTTCCTGCCGGATAGTAATTTCTGCACTCCGGGTCATGACAAGATGTGTCTCATAATCCGTTTTCTTAAGATGCCGGAGGACACCTGCCGCAATCGGCATTCCGGATGCTCCGGTAATTCCTACGATTAATCTTTGTCTTTCCATAGCAGTGTCCTCCCATCCAACCTGCATTTTCTATCCATCCGCATTCCTGTCTTATTCTATTCTGTCCGCTGCTTTCCCGTCCTGCTGCATTCTGTCCGCTGCTTTCCTGTCCTGCTGCAGTTCATTTTATCTACTGCACGGAATCTTTCAATCTTCAAAATCCGGCAGCCATTTCTTCACGTCAACATCCATAAACTGCGCCCTCTTGAATTTTTCTTTCATAGCATAAGGAACCGTACAGTCATAGATCGTCTTGCAGGAAATCCCCACGTCCGCTATAGAAGAATCATAATCCGGTGATGATGACGGATCGAGCGGATGGCAGCGGACGCCCGGGATTGTAATAATATCCCGGTCTCCCTGGAATCTTGTATTCATTGCCCAAAGAACATCATCCGAATCAAAAGGATCCACATCTTCATCCACCAGGATAATATGTTTAAGTTCAGGAAATGAAGCAAAGGCCAGAAGGGCTGCCTGTCTCTGTCTTCCTTCATCTGTCGGAGTACTCTTCTGAAACTGCAGAATGGCCATATATTTTCCGCAGCCTGAGCGATGCGCATATACATTTTTAAGCTTGCCCGGCATCGCCTTCTCAACCATGCCTAGAATACTGGCTTCTGTCGGAACACCGGCCATATTGAGATGTTCATCGCTCGGGCCGATGCAGGTCTGCATAATCGGATTCTTCCGGTGGGTTACCGCATGTACTTTAAGAAGCCAGCACTCCGAACTGGCCTTTCCGTTATATCCCGGAAATTCCGGCATCGCATATCCGGTGCGGCTGTTCTCGTCTTCCTGAATTCTCCGCCCTGTAATGATTTCACCTTCAATAACATATTCTGCATTGGCGATAGCATTTTCCTTCACCGTAAGGCACCGGCACAGCTCAACAGGCTTCTTTCTCAAAGCCCCCGCGATCGAAAGCTCATTAAATCCCAGAGGTGTTGTCGGCGGTTCAAAACTGGCGGTAATTTCGACGGCAGGATCAACGCCTATGGAAACGGATATGGGAAGATTCTGTCCGAGTTCTTCCGCGCGCTCCGCCATGGCACCGATATGACGGCTGCCGGGCTGAAGAAAGATAGACATCTCATCCTTTCCGCGGATACACAGACGATGAATCGTCACATCGGATACGCCGCTGTCCGGATGGCTTGCATAGCACATACCCAAAGTTATATACGGTCCTGCATCCAGAGGAGTATTCGTCGGCGCCGGTACTAAATCATAAAGATTAAAATCCGGATCCTCCGCCCGATGTACAATCTCCTGAACCGGAGCTGCTTTATCGGTTACGACAGGCTGGATCGGATTCTGGGTACATCTGCAAAGCAGGTGTCCGAGATCGGAGGGTGCACATCCTAAAAGAGCACCCACGCGCTTCCTGCTGGCGAGAAGACCGATCAGGACAGAAGCATCCGGGTGTCCCTTTATATTTTCAAAAAGCATCGCCGGCCCTTCGATTTTCGTAGGCCGCATCACCGTTCCGCCTGCACCCACGTGCCTGTAGATGCCGGAAAGTTCCGCAGCCGGATCCACCTCGACATCCGTCGACACCAGCTGCCCGTTCATATTTTCTATCTTTTTAAGCGCACTTCGCAAATCGTAAATTCCTTCGTCCATCCTTCCTAAACCTCCTGTATTTCATTTCTGCTGCTGATTTTATTTCAAATTGCAGCATTATAGACGCCAAAAGACTCTTTGGCACCTGTATCATCTTTCATCCTTAAACAATAAATTCAATCCATTTTACTGCCTCGCCGGGATAATCCGCTTCACTGTGCGGCTGATCCCAGATCAGGTGATACTGTGCATCGCAGCCTTTAATTCCCGCCAGTTTAAGATACAGAATGAGTGAGGCCATAAACGACGTATCCGCATCCTTGCTTCCGACATTTATCCGGAAATATTCCGCCATCCGGCAGCTTTTGTCCCTGCCGATAAAATAAAACGGATTAATGAGATCGCAGCGTCTCTTAAGTTTTTCATCCGCCGCGGCTTTGGCAAAGCCCGGATAATACTTTTTATATTCTTCCGGATAGGCATCTTTCAGTTCATCAAGCAGGTCTGCAACAGCCGGATCAAAATGCACAAAATCCGTATGTTCATCGCCGAATTCCTGATTTTCCCCGCTGAGACAGGAAAGGAAATCAAAAGAAGGGCAGTTCTTCATCCTCTTCCTGTGCTCCTTTGTATACGCGTCAAGGGAAGCCACACGGGCTTTCTTTCCGTCCCAGCTGAGCCAGCCGCGGGTATCATCTCCCTTCAACGTCTTCATAGGAAGCTTCGGCATATGTACATGAATGCCGTGTCCCTCATAAGAATTCTCAGCCTTCCCCGGCTCCTGTGCCTCTCCTTCGGGTACGCCTGCGCCCTTCGCCTTTCCGCTCTCCTTCATAGCCTTCATCAAATGTTCCAACGCCGCAAAATCAGGAACTTCGTATGTATAATCCCCTTTGAGATACTGTTCGATATCATACGATGCTTTAAGTTCTCCTGCAGACAGCTTTCCAAGGAAAACGGTTGCAGAATCCGAGAGCTGTTCCATCAGGAAATCATATCCGTTTCCGCTGCGTCCGTCTTCATTAATTGATAAAGTCTCTCCGGTTTTCGGATTCTTTAGCTGCATCCCGTTAAAGTATAAAATGAAGCAATCGCTGAGTTTCCCGGAAAGCGCCTTTTGGAGCGCAGTCAGGCTTCCGCCCGGTTCAAACGGCGAATCCTCATAGTCAGGACTCGTCCGATACTGCCATTCGTACATCAGATCCGCATGCTCCAGATCAATGATCGGGCAGTAAACCTGTGCCGCAAAAACGTCATCCGTCTCTTCCATGAAAGCCCCGGCGTCTCTCAGCAGAGGACCAAAAACTGCGGCATTTCCCGTTACCCCCAAAAGGGAGCTCATCGCTCCGCCGGCACTCCATCCGATAGAAATAATACGCCCCAGGTCTCCCGGAAGGGCTTCTTTATTATGTCTGAGAAAACGTATCGCCATTTTGAGATCCACAAGAACCGTCGGTGCTTTTCCGATAAAAGTTCCATTCGCAGCTGTCGTCTGGCGCCCTCTGCAGCCGCAGGTAACATAAACCATTCCGGCTTCCAGATAGCTCTTTGCGTAATTCCGGTCTCCACCGAGTTTCGTATGCTCCATCTCGGCATAACCGGCCGAATTGTTCTCGAACACCACCGGCGCGTTAATGGCCTTGTAGTTTCCGCATCTTCCTTCCGGCACTAACTCGCCGTCCGCCATATAAGGAGCCGGAACGAAAATACTCATTCTCTGGAATTTCGGCGCAGCCGGTTTCTTCGTGTAGAGAATATCCTCAAGGCACCAGCAGCTGAAGTCTTTGTTATACGTCCATTCCTTCCGGCAGTCCTTCAGTTCCGACGTATGGTTAACGATATGGATTTCCTGATTCATCATCTTATTCTCCTTAATCATCGGCGCCTTAAATTTTTCATTGCTCGTGCTGCTTTCCGCAGCTGTAGGTTGGCTCATTGTTTGTTCTCCTTTCGAATGACCTGCCTGATTTACTTTATCTTTTTTCTATGCGCTCCATTTCCGGCACCTTTTCCCTCCCCTCATGGAACTATTGGAATTATAACAGGCTGTACACAGAAAGAAATCAAAAATTCAGGACTTGTTATTCTGTATTTTTGATATTATGATGTATGACAGGTATCAAAAGATACTTTTGACATCCGCATCATGTTTTTAAATAGTCCATCTATGTTTTATACCTTTAGATTTCAATTTACGTGTACTGTTCATTTTACATATTCAGGCTTAAAATCTGATTCTTCAGCAAGTCAGCTTTCCGCCTTTTGATATTTACATCACATATCCTTTCAGCAAGAAATGCTTATGCACTATTTTTTATATCGGGAGGTAAATAAATGGATATCCGGCAGTGTGAAGATTTTCTTCTGGTAGCCGATCTTGGCAGCTATGCGCAAGCGGCCGCAAAGCTTGGTCTCTCCGTCCAGACACTGAATGCCAGAATACATTCCTTTGAGAAAAGCCTCGGATCTGTTCTCTTTGAAAATGTCCATTCGCGCCCTGTCCTCACAAAAGAAGGCAGGAATTTTTATCAAAACGCCTCTTCTCTTGTCCGGAGCTACCGCCACATGGCAGAAGAAACAAAATTCATAAGCCAATCGGTCATCAGTACTCTCCGCATCGCGGTAACCGGACTATGGATGCCTCTGCATCTTGGACCGTTTCTTGATGAAATCACATCCCGTTTTCCTAAAATCCAGCTCGAAATCACCGACGGTGCCTGCGATACGATCGCTTCTGCCCTGAACGCAGGCCGATCCGACCTGTATTTCTCGGTAACTACGGACAACTTCTTTTTTCCGGGTATTATCCGGAAGACCCTGACCGCCTTTAATCCCTGTGTCCTGCTGCCCCTTTCACATCCTCTCGCCGGCCGTCTCGAAATAAGCCTAAGAGAACTGGACGGCGAAACCTTTCTTCCCTATCCAGGCCTTGAAGACAATGACATCCGAAGGTTTCAGGACGAAAGCCTAAGGCTGTCCGGCATTCATTTTCATTATTATGAAAGTAATACCTCACCGCTTTTTTACCCGCTTCTCGTTCCAATCGGAAAAGGACTGCTTCTTTTTCCTATGGAGTTCGCAAATATTCCGCCGAATACGGTGGCTATTCCCTTAGCCGACCCGATAAAAAAAGCTGTCGGTTCCTATTATTACCGAAAAGATGCCGGCAGCGATGTCCTTTCTTTCGTCAGGGAATTCGAAGAATTCGTTTCCTCCTCTGCTTATCCGAAGCTTCCGGAGAAAGGTATGAAAAATGACAACCGAATATCTTTATGAATTTTTGATTCTCGCCCGCATAAAAAACTATACAAAGGCTTCTGCGCATCTTTTCATTTCCCAGCCTGTCCTCTCCCGCCATATCATGGAAATGGAAAAGGAACTGGGGGTTCTGCTCTTTGTCCGTGATACGCATTCCCTGAATTTAACGCCCGCCGGAACCTATC
Organism: Lachnospiraceae bacterium UBA1066; assembly: GCA_002316215.1. GTDB lineage: Bacteria > Bacillota > Clostridia > Lachnospirales > Lachnospiraceae > Chordicoccus. The sequence continues at coordinate 9,450 of DCDB01000083.1, forward strand.
TGTCGGAACATGCCGGTGAGTTTCTGAATGACTGCGACAGCGCCTGCCAGATGATCCGTGCGAAAGGGCTTTCCACTGACAGCACAATCCGGATTATATGCGCCCCTGAGCTTGCTTATTCAAATCATATCCAGATTTTCTTCCGACATTTCAAAGAGCGTTACCCGGATGTCCCGATTGATTTTGTCGTACGGCCGGACGGTCTCCCTTCCGGTCTTCTGGAAACATGCGATATCCTGTTTTCTCCGTGTGAATATACGGACATTCCATCCTCCTGCGAAAAAACCTTGCTTTCATCACATCTCCCATATGTCTTTTTAAGTCCCGGCCATCCTCTGGTCGGAAAACCTTCCATTACCCTGCAGGATCTGTCCGATGAGACATTTATTATGCCCTTTACCGACGAATATTTCGGGCCTTATGCACAGTTTCTTCTCCTTGTCCAGATGCATTCCCATGGCCGCACGGTCATCCGAAAAGTCCCTAACCTAAGCACGGCCATCTTTCTGGTATCCGCAGGAGAGGGAATCTCTATTGTTCCACGCTATGTTCAATATATGGTATCGCAGAATACGTTTCTTCGTCCTCTGTCCGGAAATCCGGGGCGGTTCAACGAATATATCTATCTGAACCGGACAGAGAAAAACGGAGCTGCCGTTCTTTTTTACAAAGAACTCGTCAGCTCCGTAAAGTCTGTGTAAGCAATTTAATTACTTTTTAAGCCTTTCCCTTTTATCCCTCTTCATTTTCGGGAAGCATCTCTAAAAGCTTTCTGACCGCTTCTTTCGGAAAATCTTCAGAAGGCGGATTCTCCAGAAGCTTTTTTAAAAATGCATGCGTATTTCCGCTCTGCGGAAGCATATACCCTGCCTCGCGGATAATATCTTCTCCCTGAATGCGGCAGGATTTCTCCAGTGCCGCGGCAAAATCTCCCGGAAGTGCTGCAGCAATATTTCTGCAGGATTCCATGACTTAATCACAAAGTTTTATATTGCATTGCCTAATTCCGGCGGGAATTCCGTGACTTAATTACAAAGTTTTATATTGCATTCTTGTGCTCCTAAGGCATAAGAAAAATATCACGCTCACTAAACTTTTTTATGTATTATTTTCCGGAATATCATACAGGCAGCCAGCTTTTCTTCCCGGGCAGCCAATCAGCCATTTTCTCATCCCGTTTTCACCGCATCGCATTCCCTGACGTTCACAGACCTCAGGAACCGTTTCCGACAGAGTTACAAGCTCCTCACCCATTCTGTGCAGAAGATCCCGGTTAACACTGTAATGGGTATGGTATCCGACTTTCTCCGCTTCAACCAGACCCGCTTCCTGAAGAATCTTCATATGCTGCGAAACCGCCGGTGCAGAAATCCCGAGAATGCGTCCCAAAACTCCGACACAGTAACTGCGTCCGGACAAAAGTTCCATAATTCTCATCCTGTTAGGATCAGCCAGCGCCCTCAGGGCATCACCATATTCCATCTTACTCTCCTTACATATTTCCGCGGCATCCCTGCCTGTCCGCCCCGCATTCTCCTGCATCCGGATTTCCGCAGGCGCTTCCTCCATGGTTTCCGCAGGAACTTTCTCCATGGTTTCCGCAGGAACCGGCTTCATGATGATGCCCGCACATCTCATTCGGATTATAGACTAAAGTCTGGCTGAGCAATCCTTGTACGGCTTCATCCGCATCTCCGGCAGCGCCAGGATACAGTAAAATCCCGGCTTCATCAAGCGCCTGTCTTGCACCGCCTCCGATTCCTCCGCAGATCAGCGCTTCCACACCCTGGTTTTTCAAAAATCCTGCAAGAGCGCCATGCCCGCTTCCTTCCGTATAAACTGTTCTGGCGGACTCAATGGCGTTATCTTTCGTCTCATAAATTCTGAACTCTTCACAATGCCCAAAATGCTGGAATATTTTTCCGTTTTCATAAGTAACTGCAATTCTCATATCCTTTCCCTCCTTTTAATTAAGTATCTGCTTAAATAATAAGCCCGGATTTTATTTAAGTCAATACTTAACACCCCGTCAGAATGAAAGAATTACATAGAGCAAAACTGATTTTCAATAATTCCCTGAACTGCACATACCTAATTGCAATCAGGCACGAATGTTTCTCTTCCGGCGCAGAAGTACGGAGCTGCCGGCAATAAATATCATAACCGTCCAAAGATAAGAGAAAATGCAGATTGTTTTAGACGTCCGATACTGATAATATTATAAGGAACGCATTTACAGGATCATACTGCCTGATACGGGTGCAAAATTTTCCTGCAAAGCAAACAGAAAAAAAATCAGACTTCTTGCGCTTACATCATTACATTTTTCAACGTCAAAGAGGATATAATAAACAGGCAGACTAATGATGAAAAAAAGTACAGCCATTTGGAAAAATCAGAAACGGATTAAGAGAATACTTGCAGTTTTCCTCATCTGTTCCCTATTTTTTGCGCTTTTTCCAACCGTTAAGGCCGATGCAGCAGACAGCAGCAGCCAAACTGTCAGGATCGGCTATTATTATGACAGTGATTACTACTACAAAGACAATCAGGAAAATTATTGCGGATATGATGTGGAATATATCTACGAAATTTCCAAATATACGGACTGGCAGTATCAGTATGTGGATTTTGATAGTTTTGAAGATGCCTATTCAGCACTTGAAAATGGTGAAATTGATCTTCTGCCTTCCCTCTTCTATTCGGAAGAGCGGGCGGATAAACTGCTTCTTTCTAATTACGATATGGGGGCAGTATATGTGACAATCATTGTACCTAAGGGTGATGTAACAATTGCCTACAACGATTATACCGCACTTGAAGGAAGGAAAGTCGGCATCCTTTCAGATTCCGTCGACGGCGAGAAATTCCGCGAATGGGCAAAAGAACAGGATTTGAATGCACAGATCATCCCCATGCGTACTACAGAAGAATTGCTAAAGGCTCTGGACGAAGGAGACTTAGACGCAGTTGCTATCTCCTATCTGGGCTCCAGCAGCACTTATCGTATAATCAAAGAATTTTCTCCTATGAAAATGTACATAGGCATGCCTAAGGACCGCACGGCGCTCATGAAGGAACTAAACAGCGCCTTAGAAGAGATTACAATCGAGACGCCTGATTTTGCCAGTGATCTTTACAGCAAATATTATATTGCAAACCAGCAGCAGGCGCCTGTATTTACAAAAGAAGAACAGGATTATATTGCCGGAAGAAAAGCCCTTTCAGTTGCTCTTCTTAATAATAATGCGCCTTTTTCTTATTCCGGAAAAGACGGGACAATGACAGGGGCAATGACAGATTATTTCGACAGAATATCCCAGCTGTCCGGGCTTCATTTTACATTCAAGGGCTATGGCACACAGGAAGAAATAATTTCAGCAGTAAAAAGCGGTGAGGCTGATATTGCCGGGGCCATGGTTTATGACGCCGTGGAAGCTGCAGCGGATAAAATCCTGCTGACAAATTCCTACATCGGCATGGCGCTCACCCAGGTGACATTAAAAGGCACAGAACATATCAGCACGATGGCCGTCCCCTCGTATCTGGTATCAACGGTTAAAAACAGCTTTGCAGATACAGACATAACCATCACAATATACAGCACTCCGACCGAATGCATGGAAGCACTTAAAAGCGGCAGGGCAGACGGCGCGATACTGAATACCTATTCCGCGAACTGCTACATGAACAACGGCAGGACAGGAGAATATAACGTTACCACGCTGAACGGTTTATCCTATCGCCTGGCAACAGGACTTGCCGCTTCAACCGACAGAACATTACTTTCTGTACTGAACCGATGCATCCGGTATTCAAATGCAACGACCATGAATGAACTGATTGTCAAATATTCACAGGCAGACACTTCATCCTTTCAGGCAACACTGAACCGCATACCTGTCTCATGGCTTTTTGTTTTTACTGCCGTCATGTTCTGTTTTGCGGCTGTACTCGCGATTCTTCTCATAAACATCAAGCGCCGTCAAAAAGAGAAAGCGGCCTTGTCCGCCCAGGAGGTTGCTGTCGCCTGCCGCTCTTTGGAAGTGGCCGCCGCGGAAAAAGCCAATGAAGAAAGCAACCAGTTTTTTTCAAACGTCAGCCACGACATGCGAACGCCTCTTAATGCAGTTATTGGCTTTGCCGGTTTAGCAGAAAAAGAAAACAATGTCGAAAAGAAAAATGAATACCTCGGAAAAATCGAATCTTCCGGAAAACTTTTACTGGATCTGATCAACGACACTCTCACCATCTCAAAGTCCCGCAACAACAATTTCGAACTTCATACAGAACCGGTCAGGGCAAAGGAACTGCTCGACGCAATTATCACACCGATAAAAGCCGCAGCATCAAAGAAAAATATTACCTTCACTGCAGACTATGCCGGCTGTGCCGATCGAACAATACTCGCTGACCGCCTGAACGTCCAAAAGATCTTCCTGAATCTTCTGTCAAATGCTGTCAAGTATACGCCGGAAGGGGGACACATCAGCGTACATATGTTTAACGAACCGCCCGAAAGTGCGGATCCGGATTCGATTCTTGTTGTAAGCGATAACGGAATCGGCATCTCACCCGAATTCCTGCCCCACATTTATGAACCCTTCACACAGGAAAAAAGACACGGCTATGAATCGGTAGGAACCGGTCTCGGACTTTCCATTGTCAAACAGATGGTCGACAAAATGGGCGGAACCATTGATGTAAAAAGCGAGGTCGGAAAAGGGACGGCCTTCACAGTACGGATGCACTTCAAAGAAGCAAAAAGCACCGGCTCTCCTGCTCCTGAGAAAAAAGCAGCGCCGCAGATTAACCTTTCGGGAAGAAAAATTCTGCTCTGCGAAGACAATGCTTTGAACCGTGAAATTGCCGTGGCCTTACTGCGGGAAAAGGAAATTGATACGGTCTGTGCAGAAAACGGGAAAACAGGCCTGGAGATTTTTTCAGGAAGCCGTGATAACGAATTCGATGCCGTTCTTATGGACATCCGCATGCCGGTAATGGATGGTCTTGAATCAACAAAAGCCATCCGTAATCTTAAAAGAACGGATGCAAAGACTGTGCCGATTATAGCCATGACAGCGGATGCTTATGAAAATGACATTCAAAGATGCCTGGCTGCCGGCATGAACGGACATATGTCAAAACCTATCGATCCGGATAATTTGTACCGGACTTTACAGAACGCAATAAGCAGGGCCTGAAACGCCGGCAAAAGTTCCTTCATATGCCTTTTCCAGATATTCCTGCTTCCTTGCCGGATCATGTTCTTTCAGTGCAAATGACGTAAATCCGAGAACACCGCTAAGAGGTGTACGCAGATCGTGGCTCATACTGGAAAGGAATGTCGACTTTGCCTCATTGGCACGCTCCGCTTCCAATTTCGCTGCCTCAATCCTGGCCAGCTGTTCCTGATCACGCTCGAAGGATGCTGTAATATCAGAGCGGACAACCAGGATGATTTTTCCGGACTCATCAAGCCAGACATAATCCAGCTGCTTGCAGAAGATACGGTCATTTTCCCTATGGTGATATATAACCGTATGCCGCCCGCCTTTTGACTGCAGACCGGAAATAATGCTTTCCAGTGAAAGTGACGAATGATACTGCTCCCGGTCTGCTTCTGCCAAAAAAGTGCTGCAGACATAATCACAGCTTTTACTGTAGCTGATCCTTTCATGAATACCGGCATAGGCAACCGAAGCCGTCTTCTTTATAAATTCAAATTCATCGGCATCTGCATAGATCAGACCGATATAATCGAACTGTACTTCGGAAATCAAACCGATAATCCTATCGGTCTCTATCGTCCCTGTCACATCATAGGCATAGGTAAAGGCCTCAAGATCTCCGTTTTCAGGGCTCATGAAAGTATGAACATTCAGAGAAATCCAGATCGGCATCCGCCCCTTTCGGGCGCGGTGATAGGTAAGGCTCGTCTGCATCTGCCCGTGCTGATAGCGCTCGACCAGCTTCATGCGGTCAAGTTTATCCAGGATTTCCCTGCGCTCACTTTCCTGATAAGGCATTTCAACAAAACCCCGGAGTGCTTCATCATATGATGTGCCTGGTTGTATTTTGAAGAAATTATCATCTTTTGTAGTATACTCAATCACCAGATTCCTGGTAAGATTATAATGTCCTTTTGCACCCAGGTTATTGTCATCCGTTTCCCGAAGATATCCTAATTCCCTCTGGTACCGTTCTTCCACCTTTCTTTCTGCCGTAATGTTCTGTGAGAAACCGATTGCAGAGTCCGGCCTGCCGTCCGTCCCGCTGACTGTCAGGTATGTAAAACGTTCGCATCGCGGTTCCCGCCCGTTTGCCGGTTTATACCAGACTTCGCAGGAAGCATTTTGGCCCTGATCCACCCGCCTGTACATCTCCAGATAAGCAGGCCGGTCTTCCGGATCAATAAGACCGACAATAGAAGCAGGAACATCAGTGATTACATTTTCTAAAGATAAACTGGATGCCATGTTCTGGGTATGCGCATCGTCGGACATCCGGATGATATGGTTTTTGATATCATACTCCCATGTGGAAAGTTTTGCAGCCTGGACAACCGCACGGTAAAAGCGCCGGCTCTCCTTAAGTTCAGCCTCTGCAATCTTAATCTCATTAATATTCGTGTAAGTAAAATAAGCAATTTCGACAGTCTCAGTAATGTGTGCAACGGTTCCGCGCACACTGACCCAGGCATAATCCCCGTTGAGAAAGCGGAACCTGTACTGACTTACGGTAAGTTTCTTCTCATGAAGAAATTCATGGTATTCCCTGCCGAACCTTTCCCTGTCGTCCGGATGGACCGTATCCAGAAAAACAGCAAGATCCACCACATTATCTTTCCCCGCAGCAATATCAATACGTTCCGTGAAATAGCGGTTAAGCTGCATTTCCCTGTTCGGGATTCCGTCTGTGATACGCAGGGCACCGATTCCGGCAGGCACGCCATCGATCATACCGCGCATTCTGATAATCTGCTCTTTCATCAGCAGGGATTTCTGGATCTCAATCTCGGCAAGTTCAATCTTCTTTTGTGCCTCGATTGCATCGCTGATATCACGATATACCGCATATATAGCTCCGGGCCATTTCGTTTCGGGGTCATAATCCGTAAAAGATGCGGATCCCCCTACCCAGACAAATCCTCCGGCAGTGGGGACACGCATATTGATTGCAAAACTTTTTTCGCCTGCTGAAATCGCCTGAGCTGCCGCTTTCTTAAGGTTTTCAAATTCTTTGCGGAATTTTCCGGTAAAAAACTCTGTCATGCTGTGATGATAGCGATTCTCATATTCTTCCTGAGTGCAGCCGATCATACGGCACATTGCATCATTATATTCGAGCAGAGTAAAGTCTTTCAGGCATACTTTTACAATACAGACCTCAGAAATACTCATCAAAAGATCCCGATCCTGTATCCGCTCCCTTAATTCCTCATTAAGCCGTTCTATTTCCTGCTGCTGTTCTGTTTCCAAAGTCACATCTTCAAAGCTGCCGACAAGGCCGACAATCTTTCCGTCAACAGACAGAGGCCCTTTACTTGCAACAATGTTTCGGTTTTTACCCCTGGCGATGCATCTGCCGGGAACACGGTAAGTACTGATCCCGTCCCGAAGAACGCAGAGCTCATCATTTTTATAAGGATCGGGTTCCGTATGCCAGCCCATATCCTCATCATTTTTACCGATAATTTCGCCCACATCCCTGAAACCGTAATAGTCCAGAAAAGCCTTATTCGCGCCGAGAAAACGGCGGTCAGCGTCTTTCCAGAAGATTGCGGTTTTAGTCGTCGAAAGGATTTCGGACAGCAGGGTTTCCTGCCGATGTTTTTCTGCAGCCTCTTCACGATGCAGTTCTGTCTCATCGTGGACATCAGACCAGCAGGCATATAGTAAATACCTTCCGTTCTTCTGATATGCCACGCTGCCTTTTCCGCTTAACCAGCGATAAGGTTCATTTTCCCCCGCACGGATGCGGTAGACTGCTGCGTATTGTCCGTCGGGATTCAGGCACGCACTTTCCACATCCGAACGTATTTTTTTTAAGTCATCCGGATAAATATGCTGTTTCAGAAGTTCTCTGCATGGTTTGGAAAATTCAGCTTTGTCAGCCCGAAACATCCTGCAGAAGCTCTCCGAAACCACAAGCAGCTCGCATTTGTCCCCCAAAAATGAAAAGACGCAGAAGGGCATAGGGAATTTCTCATATATTTTCTTTTCTTCAGGCGTAATGACATTTTCTCCCATCAAAACGGCCTCCTAATACTTCTCCAGACTGCCTGATTATTTTTGCGCCTTCGCTAATCTGATTTTCGAAAAGCAGGTGTTTTTTCTCTGTATTTTGCCGTGATTGCAACGAAATTAGAACAGCTCCGCAATCGTATGATACATTTTTTCCGGGTCAATCGGCTTTGCAATATGCCCGTTCATTCCGGCATCAAAACATCTCTGAACATCATCTGAAAAGGCGTCAGCCGTCATGGCAAGAATCGGAATCGACTTTGCATCAGGGCGGCTAAGTGAACGAATTGCTCTGGCTGCATCGTATCCGTTCATAACCGGCATGCGGATATCCATCAGGATGCAGTCGTAAAATCCGACAGCGGAATTTGCAAAAGTTCTCACACCTTCTGCTCCGTTTTCCGCCGTATCCACTAAAAGTCCCCGCTTCGCCAGCAGTGCCTTTGCAATTTCCTGATTCATCGGATGATCCTCGCAAAGGAGAACGCGCTTTCCGTCCATAGCCGTCTCCTGCGGGAATTGCATGTCTGCGCGCGACGCCGCGGGCTGCTGTACAAATGCGCTCTCAAGCACCAGTTCGACATGAACTGTCGTTCCTTTGCCGAGCTGGCTTTCCACACGAATATTTCCGCCCATGGCATCCACCATTTTTTTCGTAATGGCAAGCCCAAGCCCGGTACCATGCATCTCAGAATTTTCAACCCGGTTTTCCTGGGAAAAAGGCTCAAACAGAACCTTCTGAAACTCCGGGCTCATCCCGATTCCCTGATCGGAAACCTCAATGCAATCACTTATCCGTCCATCCGGAAGAATAGATGAAATATCACGATACCGGATCACACTTCCCTCCGGTGAGTATTTCACTGCATTTGACAAAAGATTAAAGACGATCTGATTCATCCTGAGTTTGTCGACGAGTATGACGCATCCTTCCGGAATAACTATCTCTGTGATCAGTTTCTGGCCTTTTTCTTCACAGAGCGGCCGTATCACAGCATCAACATATTTCTGGAATTCCTGCATGGGATACGGCTCGGGATGAAGCTTTATCGCACCGCTCTCCGCCTTTGACATGTCGAGGATATTATTGATGAGACCCAGAAGAAATTTGGATGAAAGGTCGATCTTGGCAAGACAATCCGCGGTTCCGGCAGAATTATCCTGTTCAAGGGCAAGATAAGTCATGCCGATGATACCGTTGAGAGGCGTCCGCATATCATGGCTCATACGGGAAAGGAAATCTGTTTTGGCACGATTAGCTTTTTCCGCTGCAGCTAAAGCCTTCTGAAGATCCTCCATGTGACGCTGCTCCTGCCTGCGGCTGTCCGTGATATCCGATTGAATCACCAGGACAGCCGACTGCGCAGAATCGAGCCAATTATACTGCAGATGCCGATAGGTATCCTGTCCGTTTTGAATACGCCGATAATAGCAGTGGCTGATTCCGTTCTTCCGGATCTCCTCAAGAATATAGTCAAGTTCTGTATCAGAATTAAAACCCGCACGTTCACCGGAAGGAACAAAAACATCCCGGAGATAATCCCGGATTTCCTCATAGGAGCAGCGCGTTCCGGGCTCAACCCGGGTGATCTCCGGCTGAACAGCATAAAAATCAATAACTCCGTCACATGGATAAATAATAGCGGCAAAATCCACCCGGTCACTGAGAACATTTTCAGAAATCTGTTCGCTGCGTTTCTGACGGTCAATATCCAGCGCATGCGTCAGCGCTTCAATATCACCGGTCTTCGGATTCCGCATCATATCCAGCACGCCCCTCTGCCAGTGAATCTCCCCATTACGATAGCGGACTGGATACTCCAGCGTAACCTGAGCCTCACCGTGCAGAAAGCGCTGAATCAAAGATTCACGGCAGAAAAGCAGAAGCGCCTGCTCCCGGATTTTCTCATCCGCTATAATCCCTGCAAAGGTGAGGAAGTAACCATCTGCCGTACCTGATTCCGCCTGCTTCAAAACAAAATCGTATACACTTTTTCCATCCCCGCACCAGTTTTTTGTCAAATTGACGGAAAAGGAACCCAAAGTGTTGTCTGCAGCCTGAACGATCTGCCGGATGGCCTGACGGTAGCTCTCCTCTTCACGCCTCTGTGCGGTAATGTTCTGGCCAATCCCGTAAGCCTTGCATGGATTTCCTTTCGCATCGAAAGTATTGGTGTAAGAAATTTTTTCACAGCGCGGCTCAGTCCCCGCCTTAAGCTTGTACCACACCTCGCAGGAAGCCTTCAGGTCACCTGCATCAATCTTTCGGTACATTTCCAGGAAATCTTCCACGCTGGCGTCATCAATATAAGGAACCAGTGACTGCGGCGCATTTTCAGTAACCTTCGGAAGACCGAATTTACGGTAATCATACTCTGTGAATTCATTTTCTGCCATAATTATCCGGTGTTTCGAGATGTCGTATTCCCAGACCACCAGATTCGTAGCTTCCACCGCAGCTTCATACATATTTCTTGCTTCACTGCGTGCCCTCTCAGCGGTAATCTGGTCATCCATATCGGAAAAAGCAGCATAATAATACTGCACGCCATTTCGCAAATAAGCGCGCCGGAACTGATTGTTTACCCAATGTTTTCTTCCGTCTTCACCAGTGACGCAATATGTGGAATTTCCCTGATTTTTTTCTCTTCCTTCCACCCTGACGAATTCCTCGGAAAACGCCTGACGATCCGATTCAGAAAGCCAGTCAAGCGGATTCTGGCTTATGGAATCCCAGTAAGCTTTGCTGCCGTGATGCAATTCATAAAAACTATTGTTGGTATAATTCATCTGTATCATGCCGCCGCAGGAAGAAAAAACCGCAACACCGCTTGGAATATTTCCAAGAATTGCATCAAGCTTGTCCCGGTCGATTTGGATCTGCTGCTGCTGTTGCTGCTGTTCTGTAATATCCCGGGCGTAAACGGCCACCGCAGTGCGGCCATACCAGTCAATCTCCCTGCAGTCTACGGAAAACCATTTGTCCTGCTCCGGTGAGTATTCAGCCTCCATATGACAGAATCCGTTATGCATCTGTGGAACAGAGCACCAGGGACACGGTTCGGAACAGCCGTTGACATACCTGTAGCAGTTCTTACCGACATAATCGTCATGACCCCAAAGCTGCAGGGCAGTCTCATTGGCGAACAATATTTCATAAGTTCTTTCATCAATTACATAGAGAATTACGTCCGTCAGGTTAAGCAGCTGCGACTGCCCTGATGCCTCGCTGGAGGATCGGCTGTAAACAGCTAACAGCACCGGGCAGCCCTGTCTTGTACCGATGAGACGTCCGCGTGCATGAACCCAGACGTGCCCAAACCTCTTGTGAAAAATCCGATAGGAAATGTCAATATCCGCATTCCCGTTATTCTTTAGCAATATGCCGAGCTGCGCAATGACCTGAGGCAGATCAGCCTTTAGAATAACCGCCGTCGCATCATTCCGCGTAAGATCAACATACTCTTCCTTTGTCATCCCGGACAGCTCTGCAAGACCATCAGAGGTAATCAGGGGAACAAGTATTCCTTTGTCGACACAATAGATGGCAAAGTCTCCGGGATTACTGTCTGCTATGATATTAAGTGTGCGTTCATCCAGTTCCTTTTGAATTCTCACCGTATTTCCTCCCCGGCATGGCTGCGGTAGTCATGATGCATTCTATCCTTAATTTTTCTGTATACTTTCATTCCAATGGCATTTTCCGATCTGAGACCGCAATATGTCATACAGTATCTGAGGATCAATCGGCTTTGCAATGTGGCTGTCCATCCCGGCATTTAAGCATTTTTGTACGTCTTCTGCGAAGGCATCCGCTGTCATGGCAATGATGGGCACTTCTGCGGCATCCGGCCGGTCCAGACGACGAATAGCTTTCGCGGCTTCATATCCATCCATCAAAGGCATCCGGATATCCATAAGAACGGCATCGTAATATTGATGCACGGAATTTGAAAAAATAGTTACGCCTTCCTCTCCGTTGTCCGCTGTGTCAACGAACATTCCTTTCTCCAGAAGCAGCGCTTTTGCAATCTCCTGGTTGAGCGGATGATCCTCACATAAAAGAATATGTCTGCCGCTGAGAGTTTTTCCGGTATCAGGATCCGGTCCAGTACCAGTCCTGCGGCTTCCGTTATTATCACATATATAATTGCACTCAAGCGTAAATGTGAATTCTGTTCCATATCCCAGCCGGCTTTTAACCGATATCGTACCGCCCATCGCCTCGATGTTTTTTCTCACGATTGCAAGTCCAAGACCGCTGCCGCGCTGCTCGGAATTATCATTACGGTTCTCCTGGGTAAATGGCTCAAAAAGGATCTTCTGAAATCCTTCGCTCATGCCGATTCCTGTGTCTTTTATCGTAACCGTCAGACGGTCTTTCTTCTCAGGCACCAGCTCTTCATGCACAGTAACGCATATTTTTCCGCCTTCCGGCGTATATTTTATTGAATTGGAGAGAAGATTGAAATAGATCTGGTTGATATGAAGCACATCCAGAACCGGGACGACATTATCCAGAGAATTTATAGCGATATTCAGCGACTGCCCTTTGCTCTCACACAGCGGACGGATGACAGAATCAATATATGAACGAAAGTCATCTGCATAATAGGGCTCCGGATGCAGTTCGAGCCTGCCGCTCTCAGCTTTTGTCAAATCGAGGATTTCGTTCACAAGTCCCAGAAGGAACTTGGAAGAAATATCGATCTTTTTTAAATAATCCGCCATCTCCGGAGAATTGTCCAGTTTTTGGGCAAGATAAGTCATGCCTATGATTCCGTTGAGCGGTGTACGGATATCGTGGCTCATGCGCGAAAGAAAATTTGACTTCGCAGCATTAGCGGCATTGGCCTGAACACGGAGAAGCTTTTCGCTTTGCAGCTGCTTCTCCAATCTGGACTGAAGCTCCACCTCACGGTCCACCACACGATAGCTTGCATAAAAGACACGGTATTCCGGCTTTATCTCACTCAGTATGGCGTTCTGGCTGGTCCAGACTGTGCTCCCATCTTTCTTTATCAGGCGATAGCTGCCGGCATCAAAGTGGCTGGTGAAAAAGCCATCATGGAAGGCCTTCTTTACTCTTTCACAGTCATCCGGATAAACGGACAGGAAAGCATCTTTCATATATGCGCTGACCATCGGATCGTCCAGCATGGCCGAACGCGCCTCCGGACCTTCAGGCGGTACAAGACCAAGCATACGAAACATCTGCAGGTTCACAAATTCGCCAAGCAGGTGATCCGCGTCCGGCATGCGAAAAACGCAGATGCCCGTCCCCACGGAGTCGATGATATCCTCGACGCGCTGCGTTTCCTGCTTCGCAAGTTCCGTCTGCTTTTGCTGCTGCAGAATAATATCCGTCACATCCAGCTGGATCAGAAGCACGGTATCCCTGCTGTCATCCAGATAATAGTGTTGTATTTTCCGATACATAAATTCATCCGGATGGCCGGTGTAGTGCCCGCGGAGCGTAATCTCGCAGCTCTGCTTTCCATTAAGCTCATCCGTAATCGCCTTGATTGTACTTTTTTCCAGATAGAAGGCCCGGTCTTCCTCTGCGATGAAAGTGGTGGATGCAAACCTTCGGATTGCTTCGTAATCGAACATTCCGACCGGGTTCTTCAAGGACGAGTGGTATTTTGGAAGAAGACGGCTGCTAAGATTCAGGAATTCGAACTTTCCCGTCCTGACATGAAGCAGTGCTACATAATCGTATTCGAGGTCGCTGATGAGATGGAAAACGCGTTTATTAAGCATCTCTCTCGATATATCGAAAGCATTGGTAATGCACTCGATATCCCCAGTATCCGGATTCCTCAGCAGCGTAAAAAATGCCCTTACCCATGTTTTCCCGCCATTCTCATGGCACTGCTGGTATTCCATGGAAAACCTTGTCTTTCCTTCAAGTGAGGCCAAGATCAGACTTTTACGGCTGAATTTCCGCCTGTACTCTTCTTTCTTTTCAGGATTGATAATAAGCGAGCATTCACTCTCGATAAACTCATCCGCTGTGCCAGCCGAAAATTCGCCCTCGATAAAAGAAGAAGAACTTCCTCCCAGAAACTTGTTCTGCGTAATATTAAGATGATAGGAACCTATAGCTTCCGGGCTCGCTGAAAGCATAGCCTGTGTCATTTTTCTGAACCGCTCACGCTCCAGCGCCTGCTCCGTGATATCATACCCGATGCCGTAGGCCAGCGTCGGACTGACACCGTCCGTGTCTTCCACAGAATAAATGATCCGCTGAAGCCGCAAAGGCATATCCGGCGCGGTACGGATCCATACGTCCGCACGGATTTCCTTTTCACCCCGTTCTATCTTACGGTAAATATCCGCAAATTTCTCACGGTCTTCCTGAGCGCAAAGAGGAATCATACATGCCGGAAAATCGTCCATGACATCTCTGAGCCCGGGAAGGCGGGGGCCCTTTCCTGTGCCGTAAACCCGGTGCTCGCATATATTGTAAATCCATACGCTGAAGCCTGCTCCTTCCACGGCCGACATATACCGCCGCATATCCGTCAATATCTTTTTCTCACTTACATCTCTGGAGATAGCGCTGCCGACAGAATACGCAAAAGAGAGCAGCAAATCAGGAGAATACTGGAATTTCTCGGCAGGCGGGTTATCCGCGCCAATGAATCCGATCATTTTTCCTTTGACGATAATCGGCGCCTCTATATAAGAATGGATACCCTGCTGTACCATAATGCCGTATTCATATGGATTGCTTTCCCGAATATTCTCGATATTCTTTTGAGCGAACACTTCATGACGTTCAAAGACATCCAGCCAGCGGTCAATATAATGAATGTCGCCGTGCTGAAGCATTTGGATCTCGGGCCTGATTCCTTCGCGGCAGCATTCATATGTATTTGTAAGCGTTTTTCCGCCTTCATCAATCATAAAAATGTATGTACGGTCTGCCTCATAATACTGCTGCATGATATGCAGTGCAGCAGTAATCCTGTTATCGATATCGCCCTGCTCATTTAATATCTGGGTTGCCTTTAACTGCAGGCTGTGAAGATTCACCATCTCCTTCAGCTCATTTTGTCCTCTGACGGTCTCCGTGATATCCGTAATGTACTGTATAAAGGCGTCACGTCCGCACCAGTTAATGTATTTTCCAGAAAGATGCTCCCATGTTCCGCGCGCGGTGTTAAAACGATCCCGGCTCAGGATTTCTCCGCGCATAACCTTTGCCATAAAACAATTTTCGCACGGAATATCTTTACCCTGAATCATGGCATAACATTTCATGCCGGGTATGATGCTTTCTCCCGAATGCCCTGCATATACTCTGGCAGCCTTATTCGCATACAGGATCTCATAGCTGTGACAGTCACAGACATACGCCATAGTCGCGGAATTGTCGACGACATCTTTGTACAGATCCGTTTCATCGATTCCGGTTCCGTAGCTGACGAACAGTACCGGGCAGCCATCGCGTTCACCGCAGCAGCAGGCGCTGCCGCGGATCCACTGGAAACCCTGCTCTGAATTGAAAACGCGCCAATAATGATCCATCTGCTTTCCGGTATGAATGCACTCCCGCATCGCATTCATGAGCCCGGGCAGATCGTCAGGCAGAACCATATCCGCCATATTATTTTCTGCAGTACGCCTGAATTCATCCTCATCCATCCCGACGACGGAATGAAGCGAAGGGGAAACATACAATGCAACAATACGTTCCCCTATAATCTGATAAATTGCCTTATTTTCCGGCGTTTTCTCTACCAGGTATCGCAGCTGTTCCTCTGTCATTTCCATGTCTCTGCAGCCCTCCACTTCAGATTCACCTCTTCGCCTCCGCAGCAGCTATCACCGGATAATACCTGTCAGCCAAACTTCATCAGCCTCCACAAATCCTCGAAATCAATCTCAGGATCGGTACCGGTACTGACAAAAAAGCGGGTCATTACATGCGCAGTTTTCCTTGGCGAAACAGGAAGCGTGATATTCCCGCTCCTTACTTCCGCGGTAAGTATATTTTCAAAAATCCGATCCAGCCGTTCCATATTCTTCAGATAGTAATCGGAAAATCTCCCCGGTACAGCAGGCGTTTTCGCAAATACAGTGCGATAGGTCCGTTCACGGGTATTAATCTCCCTGTAGGTCACGGCAAGCTTATCATGCAAGGACAGGCCGGAATCCATAGCTGACCCGATTTTTTCAAACAAAGATTTCCAGCCGATTTCCATCAGCTGAAATACCAGATCATCCTTGTTTTGGAAATAACAGTAAAAAGTTCCGCAGGCCATCCCGCACTGTCCGGTCAGGGCTCTTACTTTTAAGCCGGCGTATCCGTTCTTAAGCAGCAGCGTTCTACCATGTTCCAGAAGAATTTCCCGTGCATTTTCAATCTTATCCGGCATGACTTCGGCCTCGGTTTGAACTGCGTTCATAGTTAGCTACATTATAATAAATCTTTTCTTCTATATCAACAAAAACCATCTGCGCACTTCGAAAATAAAAATGCTTTTCTATTAAAAATTATTTTTAAACCCGGAAAATTTAAATATGCACAGTTTCTTGTACGAGCCGCGAATCAGTAAATCGATCGGCAGTTTTGAATTCGGTTTACAACGTTACGTTAACGTGCTAAACTGTTAAAGATATTTTTTCAAAAGGTTACACGGACGCTGTGTCCAAGTTCCATTGCCGTGACACAGCCCGCCTAAACAAAAACAAGGGGGAACTTTTTATCATGCAGGCTAACAATCTGGAACACCTGATTGCCATGATCATCTACATGGCTGCCGTTATCGGAATCGGCATTTTTTTCGCGAAACGCGCGAATAAAAATTCAGAGGCGTATTTCCTCGGCGGACGCACGCTCGGACCCTGGGTATCGGCCTTCTCCGCAGAAGCATCGGACATGTCCGGCTATCTTCTGATGGGCATGCCGGGACTTGCGTACTGGAGCGGTCTTGCAGATGCCACCTGGACAGCTATAGGTCTTGCTGTCGGTACTTATCTCAACTGGCTCATCACCTCAAAGCGGCTGCGCCGTTATTCCATTACCGTAGACGCCATTACGATCCCGGATTTTTTCTCGAACCGTTTCCATGAAAAGAAGAAAGTCCTGATGACGATTTCATCTCTGATCATCATTATTTTCTTTACCCCTTACGCCGGTTCCTGCCTCGTGGCCTGCGGAAAATTATTCTCGCAGCTTTTCGGCGCACCCTATCAGACCATGGTCATCATCGCCGCAGTCTTCGTCCTGACCTATACCTTCATCGGAGGCTTCCTTGCCGAATCTGCTTCTGACTTCATGCAGGCTGTCGTGATGATTGTGGCGCTTCTCTTTATGCTTATCCTCGGTACAGCCTCGGCCGGCGGCATCGGTGCCGTCCTTAAAAATGCGCAGTCCATCCCTGGCTTCATGAGTCTTCTGACCTCCGCAACGCCGTCTGAGACCGCAGCCGGCGTCTTCGGCGATCCGAAAAATTACGGCTTCCTTACCGTCATTTCCACAATGGCCTGGGGTCTCGGCTACTTCGGCATGCCGCAGGTTCTCCTGCGCTTTATGGGCATCCGCTCCGAAAAAGAACTCACAAGTTCCCGCCGCATCGCGACGGTCTGGTGCGTCATTTCCATGTTCTGCGCAGTGGCAATCGGCGTTATCGGCCGCGCCCTGTTCTTCACGACTTATACGAGCAATGCAGATGCGGAAAATGTATTCATTCTGACCGCCACCACTCTGGTGCCTCCGCTTCTTGCGGGCTTCGTGTGTGCGGGTATTCTCGCCGCTTCCATCAGCTCGTCGGATTCCTATCTGCTCATCAGCGCATCCGCCATTTCAAAAAATGTATGGCAGAACCTGATCCACAAAGGCGCATCCGACAAAGAAATCATGAACGTGTCCAGGGTCGTTCTGGTCGGTGTCACCATTGTCGCCGCCTTCATGGCCATGACGCCCGACAGCCCGATCTTCGTTATCGTATCCTTTGCCTGGGCAGGATTCGGCGCGGCTTTCGGTCCGCTCATGATCTTCTCTCTTTTCTGGAGACGCATCAATCTGCCCGGCGCCATTGCCGGCATGGTCTCCGGCGGCGTGATGGTCTTTATCTGGAAATTCCTGGTCAAGCCGCTGGGCGGCGTTTTCGGTATCTATGAGCTTCTGCCGGCCTTTGTCGTCAGCTCTATTGTCATCATCATCGTCTCGCTCGTCACAAAAGAAGATACAGAGCTCGAAGCAGAATTCGATTCGGTCAACGC
>DCDB01000084.1 GCA_002316215.1 Lachnospiraceae bacterium UBA1066
GCTGAACGGTGCGCTGGTTCTCGGTAATTCGACCGGCGGGACAAAAGAGATTATAGAGAACGGTAAAACTGGATTCCTGTATAAAGAAAACGACACAGAGGATGCGGGAAAGGTTCTGGCGGAAATCTGCAGCAGGACGGATCTTAACGGGATCAGGGAACAGGCTTATAAATGTGCACAGACTAAATTCAGTATTAAGCATACGGCTGATGAGGTTGAGAAGGTTTATTCTGAAGTAAAGGACTTGCGGGCAGCTGATGCCGGTCACAGAGGGCTATTATGAAAGTCGTACAGATAAATACGTTTTCTTATAAGGCAACGGGCAGTATAATGTTCAGTATCCATTGGGAACTGCAGCGGCAGGGGCATGATTCTTATGTTGTATGGGGAAGAGGAAGAGATGCAAGTAATGATCATGAAATTAAGATGACGGATGACCCGGATGTAATAACCCATGGCATATACTCACGGTTGACAGACAGGACGGGATTTGCATCGCTGCGGGCAACGAAGCAGCTGATCCGGCGTCTGGAGATAATCGGGCCGGATATTATCCATCTGCACAACCTGCATGGCTATTATATTAATATTGAGCTGCTTTTTGATTACATTAAAAGAAAGAACATTAAGGTTGTCTGGACTTTGCATGATTGCTGGTCTTTTACAGGGCACTGTGCATATTTTGATATGGCAGGCTGCGGAAAATGGAAAACAGGGTGTGAAAAATGTACGAACCTTAATACCTACCCGGCATCGTGGGGCATTGATGCGTCCGGGCGGAACTGGCTTGATAAGCAGCGCTTATTTCAGGGCCTTAATATTACGCTGGCTGTGCCGTGCAGATGGCTGATGGGGAAAGTGAAGCAATCTTTTCTTAAGGAATATCCGGTACAGGTTATCTATAACGGGGTTGATACGGAGGCGTTCCGTCCGCTGCAGAGCGGTTTCAGGGAAAGAAACGGACTTAACGATGAATTTCTGATTATGGGTGTTGCAAGTGAATGGACGGAAAGAAAAGGCCTGCAGGATTTTATAAAGCTGGATGCATTGCTGGCTGAAAGGGAATCCGGGCGTTACAGGATTGTGCTCGCAGGCGTGACGAAAAAGCAGAAAAGAAAACTTCCGGACAGCTTTATAAGCTTAGAGAGGACTTCCGGCGCAGGGATGCTTTCGGAGATTTATTCGGCTGCGGATGTGCTGTTTAACCCGACATATGAGGATACTTATCCAACGGTGAATCTGGAGGCTATCTGCTGCGGGACTCCTGTAATAACTTACCGGACGGGCGGAAGCCCGGAGAGCATAGACGGGACGAACGGATTTGTGGTTGAACAGGGCGGATTTCCTGAAGCCGCAGGAATAATTGAAGCAAATTTCAGGAGGAAAATGGGTCTTTGGATTGATCGCGGGGCAGCGGTAAAGAAGTACGGAAATGAAACCATGCAGAGGCAGTATCTTCTGTTATATGAGAAGATACTTTCGGAATAGGAAGCGCTTATGAAGAAAGTGCTTTATTTTAACAATCTGCCGTCGCCCTATCGGGTTGATTTTTTAAATGAACTTGGGAAGAGTTTTGATGTTACAGCGCTTTTCGAAGCCGGGAAAGCTGAAGGCATGGGAATAAGGTTCAATTGGAACCTCGATTCTGTCAGAAACTTTCGGGTCCGGTTTTTAAGTGAAGGTGAATTGCATGAAAAAAGAGTAAATTGGTCTGTGATACCTTTTTTCAGAAAGAATCGCTTTGATGAAATCATACTGACGAATTATTCGTATTTTACCGCTGTCGCGGCCCTCATTTATATTAAATTTCATCATATCCCGTATTATATGGAAACGGATGGAGGGTTTATCCGGAGCGATGAAAAAGGGCTTAAGAAAAAGATAAAGACATTTTTGCTTTCGGGCGCCCAGGGTTATTTTTCCCCGAGTGACGAATCCGATGATTATCTTGTTTATTACGGAGCAGAACGTTCCCGAATTCACCGCTATCCGTTTACTTCGCTTTGGCAGCGCGATATTTTGCCGGAAGTCCTTTCCGCTGAAGAGAAGCAGATATGCAAAAAGCGCCTTGGCATGGCGGAAGAAAAAGCGGTGCTTGGGGTCGGTCAGTTCATTTACCGAAAGGGGTGGGATGTTTTGCTGAGAGCGGCAGCCAAATTCCCTGAGTATGGCGTTTATATTGTCGGGGGCAGCGTGCCGCAGGAATATTCGGATTTGAGGGAAAAGCTGCATCTTGGGAATGTCCATTTCAGGGGTTTTAAGTCCGGTAAAGAGATAGCTGAATATTATAGGGCGGCGGATGTATTTGTTTTACCGACACGTGAAGATATTTGGGGGCTTGTTATAAATGAAGCCATGGGGTACGGTCTGCCGGTCATTACGACGGATCGGTGTTTAGCAGGCCTGGCTCTTGTCGCGAACGGAAAAAACGGGTATATTGTTTCAGCGGGGAAAGCCGGACCGCTTGCCGAAAGTGTCCGCCTTATTCTTGGAAATGAAGAGACAGCAGCCAGAATGTCGGAAGTAAGTCTCAGGCGCATTAAGGCTTATACTGTTGAGAATATGGCAGCAGAACATAAGAAAATTCTGGACAGTGACAAATGAAAATATGGCAGCAGAACATAAGAAAATTCCGGACAGTGACAAATGAAAATATGGCAGCAGAACGAAAAAAATAACAGGACAGTGATAAATGAAAATATGATTGGGAATTCGGCAAATGTTTTCAATCGCTTCTGGGAGTTAATGCTCTTGAAGCCCAGCCCAAAATATGATAAAAGAGAGGCTGTAATTGATGCCTATATATATGCCGCGATTATTATTGCGGTAGTATTGCCGTTCCTTTTTTCTATTGATTACAGGAAGATGAGTATTGACGTGATTTTTACTTTTTTCCTGATTGGTATTTTTTCATTTTTCAGGATCGCCACTTCAAAAGAGAATATCTGCCTGACGAGGACCGCGTATGTTTTTACATTCATTTTCTTCTTCATGGCTCCGCTTCAGCAATATTCATCCGGTATCGTATTTTGGAGCGATGACGATCTTAATGTAACTTATTCGTCAGCGGATTACTTTTCGGCGAATATGGCAATCATTCTTTTTATTGTATTTTTTGAGATCGGAAAGAAAAAATGTTTACACATTAAAAAAAACAGCAGGCTCCGCGGATCGGCGATGGGAAATATTACTTTTACGAAAAATGTTTCTGTTAAATTGATGTTAATGAGTACGGCGGCTTTCCTGTTACTGCTCATTACAAATAATGTTTTTTCGACGGGAAGCAGTTATGCCTATACGGCCGTCTATTCTCAGTTAATTAATATCCTGGATTATTTTCCGATCTGCTCCCTGCTTTTTTATATCATGTCAAATGGCAAGAAAATAGAAAAGAAGTACCTGCTTTTTATTTTTGTGATTGCTATCGAGTGCATCGTCCTTTTCTTTCCGCTTTGGGGGAAAATGGCAAGGTTTATGCTTTTTGGAACCTATCTTGCAATATTTTCCATTTTGTTTCCGCATGCAAAATACAAATCTTTGTATTTTGCAGCTTTTATAATCGGATTCTGCTATTTCTTTTCGGCTACCAGATACATGACTTCTTTAAAAAATGTGTTTATTCCTCAGATTGATTTTAATAATGTGGATTATGATGCTTATCAGATGATCATGCTGGCTATGAAATATGTTAATGAACGCGGGATCAGTTTTGGCCTGAATATATTATCCGCGCTGATGTTTCTTGTTCCGCGCGGAATATGGCAGGGAAAAATGATCGGTTCGGGATCAATCTTTGCCGGATACTATGGTTCCTGGCAGCTTAATGTAAGTACGCCCCTCGTGGCGGAAGCCTTTTTTGCCTTTGGATGGCTCGGCCTGGCAGTTGTCGGCATCATAACAGGAAAAATCGTAAGAAAAATAGATTCCTGGATTGATGCAACGAATTATTATAAACGGGGGACTTTTTGTATTTTCTCCGGAATGACAATCTACATAATGAGAGGTTCGCTGCTCGCATCCCTGGCTTTTTCTTTTGGACTTCTGCTGGCAATGCTTTTTATCGGTCTTATATGCAGGGTGAGAATTATGCCGAAAAGCGATACGTAAGAATGGCGGAAAGCAGACGGTTCCATGATATAAACATTCTTCATAATGCCAAGAAAAAATCGTTGACATTCATTAAAGGTTTGTTAATATATGTAAATGCTCATACAGAAAACTCCGGCATCATTATTCTTTTCGAGGAGGGACAGAAGTGAAAATCCTCACTGCAGACGACGAACGTCCTGCGTTAAATATTTTGAACCGTGCGATTAAGGAAGCCCTGCCCGACGCAGAACTCCGCAGTTTCACCTATGCATCCCTTGCGGTAAATGAAATACGGCAGAATGGTTATCATCCGGATGTGGCTTTTCTTGATATTGAGATGCCCGGTCTCTCCGGGCTTGAGCTGGCGGCGGAACTGAAAATCAATCATTCCGGAGTCAACATAATATTTGTCACGGGTTTTTCACAGTATGTAATGGACGCTCTTGCGCTGCGTCCCAGCGGTTATGTAATGAAACCGGTAACAAAGGAGAAAGTGCTTGCGGAACTGCAGAATCTTCGCAATCCGCCCGCACGGACGGTGCCGGAAAAACCGGTGCGGATACAGTGTTTCGGCAATTTTTGCGTGTTTGTACAAGGCGAGCCGCTTAAGGTCGGACGCAGCCGGGCGCTTGAGATGCTGGCCTTTCTGGTTGACCGCAGGGGCGCGTTCTGCCGGACGGAACGTATTGCGGAAGCTCTTTGGGAGGATGGGCTGTACGACCGCAGCCGGCAGCAGCAGATTTCCCTCTTTCGGCGCGAGCTTCTTCGGGCACTCGAGGAAGCGGGAGCATCGGATATTCTTTGCGTTACCCGGGATTCACTGGCGGTCCGGCCGGAGAACTTTGACTGTGATTATTACGCGGCCCTCGCCGGAGATATGGCGGCGATGAATGCTTTCTTAGGTGAATATATGGCGCCCTATACGTGGGCGAGGTACACGGAATCCGAACTTGCGGAAAAATTCCGCCGGAGTTAAAGCGTACTTCGCTCGGATTCCGCCGGAGCTAAAATGCATATTATTATAAAAAATCCGTCCCTTTCTACTAATATTTTTCCAAAAAATTGTTCAAAAGTATAATTTTTTCAAAAAAACCCGTGATTTCTTGAAATCGCGGGTTTTTTGATGACAATAAGACGACAATGATTTTGTATAATTGAATGCATAAAATGTCGTCAAAGGCTTTGAACATGATTCATGGCAGCCAGCCTTTGCAGTATAAGGGGAAAGCGCTATGCGAAGAGAAGGTATTGCGATTTTATTTCTGATGGCGGTGGCAGGCGGTATCCTGCTTTTTTATTCACCGGATACGCTGAGCCTGGTTTTTACTGTTATTATGATTCTTCTTATGGCTGTCGGATACATCTTCGGTATGATCCCGGCGATGCGTTATACGAGCAGCTTTATTTGTGCCAAGAAGCGTATTGAGCGCGCGCGGACAGTGGAGTCGGCGACTGTCTGGCTGGCGCTTCAGCAGGAGGAAAGCCTGTTTGATAAAACGGATCTTGACAGCTGTTTTTTAGAGTACCGTTTTGCGGTGAATAATTATGAAAAGCAGGATGAAGAGCCGCTCTGCGACCTGGAAGATTTTATCGGAGAAGATATGGTACGGAACGCGGGCAGCTATCATCTGATCCACCAGATTCCGGGAACGCTGACCGGCATGGGAATCCTCGGAACATTTCTCGGCCTTATTATCGGGCTTCAGAAAATCAGCTTTACAAGTGTCACGAGTACGATGGAAGGCCTGGAATTTCTGCTCGGCGGCATCCGTACGGCTTTCTATACGTCAATCGCAGGTGAAATTTTCAGTATCATATTTAATCTTTCCTATAATATGCTTTGGGACAGACTGACGATTCAGCTGGATGATTTCCACTATCGGTTTTATTTGTATGTTCTGCCTCGAACGGAAGAAATTGTCCGTCGGAAAAATGCAAAGTATCAGGCGGAGGTGCTTCGTTCCCTGCATTCGGCAGAGGATAGCCTTAAAGCGGAGCAGACGTTTCTTAAGGAAGGCAGACATTGACGCGGGCCGGGCAGAATCCTCTTAAGGATGGGCAGACATTGACGCGGGCCGGGCAGAATCCTCTTAAGGATGGGCAGACATTGACGCGGGCCGGACGGATATCGCTTAAGGACGGGCAGAATTCCGGACGGGATGAAACGGTATCTCCATAACAGGGTTTTAATGGGAGAAGGAGTCTGGAGTAGTATGAACGCGGCAGTAAAGAAGCTTTAAAGCGCCGCATTATTTTAGGGGCAAGGGTGGTAATCGGTAATGAAGAAACGCAGAAGGCAGGATTCGGAAGACGGGATCAATTACTGGCTGAGTATGGCGGACGTAATGTCCGGAGCTCTGCTTATTTTTATTCTGATTGCTTCTATCATCGCGCTTTCAGGGGCTAAATCAGAGACCAGCGGAACTGAATCGTATGGAACCGAATCTTATGGCGCAGCAAATGGCAATAATGGCGCTGCGGCTAATACGGATCAGGGAGCGGGAGATACGATATCAAAGAGCACCGCAGGCGGCGGAACGCCGACTCCGACGCCAACACCGACACCGACGCCGACACCGACGCCTGCGCCGGCTGCCGGAGCGGGACAGCAGGAAACGCACATGACGGAACTGGCGAATGACGCGGCGGTGCGTCTGCAGATGGTGGATGGGGATACGGCGGACACGATTAGTACGTCCGGCGTGACGTTTGCTCTTTATAAGGCGAATGGCGAGATCGTGTCGCTGCATAACTTTTACCCCAATGATATTACTTACAATAATTATGAAACGCAGGAAGGCGGTTATTTTTATCTGCCGCAGCGTATTGAAAGAGGGGATTATTTTTTCAGGCAGGTGGACAGCGTTACCGGCTACGCTATGGGACAGGATCTTTTCTTTAACGTTGACAGGGTTTATGACTGGAAAGATCCGCTGGTAGTGAATTATCCCCTGTACGCAAGGCAGAGCGCTTTCGGGATTTATTTGACCGACAAAGACAGCGGCCTGCCCCTTGCAAATGTCTCCTTCAGCGTCACGGCAGCTGCGGATATAACGAACAGCGCCGGTACGGTGCGCCTGAAAAGCGGTGAAAGCGCCGGAACGATTGAGACGGATCAGTTCGGCGTGGCCAAGACGGAACTTTTGTACTTTGGAAGCTATAATGTGAGTGAGCAGACACTTCCGGACTATTATGCAAAGATGGATGATGTCAATGTTACGCTCGATGATCAGAGCGCGGATAAAAATGTCGAACTTTCAATTTCGCAGACGCGTGTGACTGTCCATCTGACGGATGAACTGTATCCGGACAAAGGAATCAGCGGGGCGGAATTTGTTATGACAGCTCAGGACGGATCGGAAAGAAGCCTGACGACGGATGACAGCGGAAGCGCTTTAGTGACGGAATTAAATAAGGGGACGTCTTATGAACTGAAACAGTCTTCAACAGCGGAAGGCTTTATAATTCCGGAGAAGAGCTACAGCTTTACGGTGGATGCCCAGGGAAAAGTGAACCAAGAGGCGGCATATACCCTGGAGGCTGTCAATCGCATCATCCGTATAGACATAGCGGTAAAGGACCTGCTGCTTCCGTTCAGGATTAACGGTGACGGTCTTGTTTTGGAAAGACAGGATGGGACGGGATCGTATTCGCTTACGGAAAAGGAAGGTTATGCCTCGGCAGAAGGGGCTGTAGCCGGTACTTATCTTGTGAAAAAAGCCGCAGGAAGCAGCGTCCTTCCGGTGAAAGATTCTCTGGGTGAGATTAAGGTTGAAGATAAGAAAGAGATACAGACCTATAATCTGAAGGTCTTTACATGGGCGGATGCAGCGGCTATCGCCGGATCGGTGCTTATTCTTCTCGGTATCATTTATGTGCTCATCAGGAAACATTTAAAAAAAGTTCATGGGTGATATTTAGCTTCTTAAATAAAGAAGGGGAGAAAGCTTTATTTAAAGCTTTTCAGGATGAAAAATGCAAGAAAAAGACGTGATTTCAATAAATCTCGGAGATGTGTTTTTTGCACTTTGGAAGCGGAGGGCTTTTATTATAGCGCTTGCGCTGGTCGGTTTATGCCTTGGAATACTGCTGAACTTTGTGAAGTCACTGAAACAGACGGAGCTTATAAAAGCCAGTATCGTTGTAACCTCGGTCAACAGCGAGGGAAGATATACGGCAGACCAGGATCCGGATCAACCAAGTGCGGAACAATTCCGCCTGGAGCAGGAGATCCTGGAGCCGGCGATGTATATTATCACCAGCGACCGTGTCCTTGATACGGTTGCCGACAAGCTGGATCTGAGCGCCGGAACGGAGAAACTTTTGAAAAGTGCGATATCTGTCCAGCAGTACGGCTCGACACAGATCATGGATATTTCATTGACATGGACAAACGGCCAGGACGGTGTGCGCATTCTGAACGCCCTGCTGGAGGCATTGCCGGATGCGCTGATCGGTACGCTGGATATCGGCGGTGTTGTGGTGCTGAATGAACCGCAGCTGCAGACGACTTCTTTTCCTGTCGATTTGAAGCTTGTGCTTATTCTGGCTGTGATCTGCGGATTGTGCGCGATGGGCTATATCATCCTGCGTACGATCTTCCGGCCGACGCTGATTGACGCAAAGGACGTGAAAGAAAAGTTCGACGCCGATCTTATCGGGACGGCCGAAACAGAAAAAATCGAAGTCAGCATGTATAATGATCTGCTTCTCAAACGCCAGAACAGGTTCAGTGCAAAATTTGAGCAGAGTTATGCCTACATGGCGCATTTGATTTCCTACAAAATGCAGAAGAATAATGAGAAGTTCTTTTTCCTGACCAGCTGTCACGACGGAGAAGCCAAGACGACGTCCGCGGCGAATCTTGCCATCCAGATGAGTTATTTTAAGGACAGGACGCTTCTGCTTGATCTGGATGTCAAACATCCGGGAATCGGAAAGCTCTTTTTTGAGAGCGTGCCTCATGAACGGAGCCTGAATGCTGTGTTTGCAAATGAATGTCTTCCGCAGGATGCAGTTATTCATTTGACGTCGTATCTGGATATTCTTCCTCTGCGCGTTGAGACGCGAAGCGTCAGGCTGACGAATACAATCTTTGAGAAACTAAGACAGCTCGGCGATAAATATGATATTGTAGTGATTGATGCGCCCCCTGTGGATAAGGTAATGGAGGTGCTGAATCTGTACGAGCTGACGAAGGAATGCGTTTTCATGATCCGTCAGGATAAGGCCAGCCAGGATATTATCAGTGAAAATATTGACAGCCTGAGGCGTGTAGGCTTCGATATCTTAGGCTGCATCGTCAGCCGCGTGGTTCCGGTCGGGCCTTTTAAGGACCAGCGTTTTGAGCCGGACAGGGATGCGGAGGCACCGGGCGAGATTACGGAAGAAGAGCGGAAAGCCAAGGAGAGGAAGATTAATGAGGAACGCTATCAATTCCGAAAGCGCAGGAAAGAACTGAAAGAGGAAGAAAAAGAACGCGCGAAAGAACGCGAAAAAGAGCTTGAAAAAGAACGCATGAATGAGAACGTGAAGGAAAGCGGAAAGGAAACAGATCAGGAAAGCGATAAGGGGAGTGAAAAAGGACTTCACACGGGCGACGTGGAAATTTATCTGCCGAAAAATGATGAACCGAAAAAATGAAGCGGAAAGAAAGCCGGGCCGGGAATGGCCTGGCTTTTAATTTGCAGAAAAAAGTCTGCCAGGCGTAAGCGGCCTGATTGAAAATCTGAGGAAAATTCTCAGGAATTTGGACTGAGGACAAAGAAATGACACATTCAAATGTTATCATGCCGTTAAATATGATATTATAAAGACGCTGTTTATTGACAAAACGCTTCAAAGTTGTAAAATAAACGATAATCGGTTTTCTGAAAGGGAGAATACCATATGGAAGAAAAAATCATTCTTTCCCTGCTGGTTGATAACACATCCGGCGTCCTGTCAAGAATTGCAGGACTCTTTTCCAGACGCGCATACAATATCGACAGTCTTACCGTCGGCGTTACGGCAAATCCAAAGATTTCAAGAATGACGATTGTCAGCCGCGGCGACAATCAGATCCTGGGCCAGATTGAGGCGCAGCTCCAGAAGCAGGAGGATGTTCGGGACATCAAGGTTTTGACGCCCGACAGTTCCGTAAGCCGGGAACTTATCTTAGTCAAGGTTATGGCGGATGTAACCAACCGCCGGGACATCATCGCAATTGCCAGCATTTTCCGGGCGAATATTATCGATGTCCAGAAAGATTCGCTGATTGTCGAGCTTACAGGCTCTAAGCCGAAGCTGGAGGCAATGATTGATATGCTGAGCGATTTCCAGATTGCCGAGATCGCAAGGACAGGTATTACAGGATTATCCCGGGGCTCACAAGATGTGAAGTACCTGTAGATAATAAATAAATGTGAGAGGAGCAACAATTATTATGGCAGAACAGGCTAAAATCTACTATCAGGAAGACTGCAATCTTTCTTTACTGGAGGGCAAGAAAATTGCCATTATCGGCTACGGCAGCCAGGGACATGCACATGCACTGAATCTTCGTGATTCCGGTTGCGACGTTATCGTCGGACTTTATGAAGGCAGCAAGTCCTGGGAAAAAGCAGAAGCACAGGGTTTCAAGGTCTTTACAGCTGCTGAAGCTGCAAAACAGGCGGACATCATCATGATTCTGATCAATGATGAACTTCAGGCCGCTATGTACAAGAAGGATGTCGCACCGAACCTTAAAGAAGGCGATATGCTGATGTTCGCTCATGGCTTCAACATTCATTTCGGGCAGATTGTACCGCCGAAATTTGTTGATGTTACAATGGTTGCTCCGAAAGGACCGGGCCACACCGTCCGTTCCGAGTATCAGGCAGGCAAGGGTGTTCCGATGCTCGTTGCAGTTGAGCAGGATTATACCGGCAAGGCTCTTGACAAAGCTCTGGCTTATTCTCTTGCAATCGGCGGCGCGCGTGCCGGCGTTCTTGAGACAACGTTCCGTACAGAGACCGAAACAGACCTCTTCGGTGAGCAGGCTGTTCTTTGCGGCGGTGTCTGCAAACTGATGCAGACAGGTTTTGAAGTCCTCTGCGAAGCAGGCTATGATCCGAGGAATGCATACTTCGAGTGCATCCATGAAATGAAGCTCATCGTTGATCTTATTTATCAGTCCGGATTTGCCGGAATGCGTTATTCCATCTCCAATACGGCTGAATACGGCGATTATATTACAGGACCTAAGCTTATTACACCGGAAACAAAGAAAGCCATGAAGAAAGTTCTGTCCGATATCCAGGACGGCACATTCGCTCATGAATTCCTTACGGATATGTCTCCGGCCGGCGGACAGGCTCATTTCAAAGCCATGCGCAAACTTGCCGCAGAGCATCCGTCAGAAAAAGTCGGCGCCGAAATCCGCTCTCTCTACAGCTGGAACGACGAAGACAAACTGATCAACAACTAACATCGTAAAGCTACGAGCCATGCGTGCAGCTCCGGTTCCATCGACCGCGCCGTGCTTGCACGAGCGCGGGAGATGAGACCGGAGCTGCGCATAGGGCGACAGCCCGTGCTTGCGGCTGTAAGCCGCAAGAGCGCATGGCGAGGCCTTAGCAGAACACAGATTGTATACTTTGTTCTTACAACATGCTGGCTTAAGCCGCATG
>DCDB01000095.1 GCA_002316215.1 Lachnospiraceae bacterium UBA1066
ATAGAACATTAAGTACCAGTCCAGAACGACTGGCGAGACACCCCAACTCAGCTGTAGGACTACGCTTCACCGGATGCGTAGCGGTTTGCCGAGTAGAAAAGGAAACCTGTTCATCAGTACTCTAGCCTGATTAATTCATAAACTTACAATTTAGGCATTCCAATCAGATTTGTTTTCCCTTTCAAGTTGTATATGCCGGGATTCCCCGGCCGGT
Source organism: Lachnospiraceae bacterium UBA1066 (assembly GCA_002316215.1). Taxonomy (GTDB): domain Bacteria; phylum Bacillota; class Clostridia; order Lachnospirales; family Lachnospiraceae; genus Chordicoccus. The sequence goes on from DCDB01000095.1 coordinate 215, forward strand.
TTGCTCTGGATTAGCTGAACAAGTGTACAGATTTATCATCTAAGGGTAGTGATTTTGCTAAAAATCAGTCGATTTCAATATATGTGAGCATATTTTTCCCTGACAACTTGTGTTGTTCTCATTTATATGTAAGGGAATCAAAGGATTGATACTATTCAGACTCTCATTACAGCGAACATCTCCAGGCAATTGGATTGAATGGATTTTGTCGGACAACACCTGGGGAGTTCTATTTTCACCTTGGTTTTCATCTCTTTGACCCAGGCTGCTGTCTTAATGATCTTGTTCTGTATGGTTTTAAACGTTGCATTCTCAAACTCGGTTCCCCTGAGCACTTCTTTCTGGAAGGTATGCAGCAACACATAAGCTATCGAGTGCAGGAACAGACGGAACTGGTTGGCCTTAAAACGATGACATGATGAGCGATCGCTCCTCAGATACAGCTTATGCTCTTTGATGCGGAGTTCCATGGCACCTCGGGCACAGTAGCCTTTTTCATACAGATCTTTTGCCCTGAACTGAACCAGGTTGGTAACGATATACCGGATATTGGTTCCCATTGCGGAGACCTCGACCTTGACGACCACCTTTTGTGGCTGGGACCAGCTTCCGGCCTGGTACAGGAAAGAATGGTAGCGTTTAACGTACTTGCCATATTGCTTAAATTCCCTTTCTGCACTCTGGATGGTCACCGCTGCCATCTCATGCAATTTCCGGTGACCACTCACCCCGGTAATGTAACCGGTATTGTATTGTTCTTCACACCAACGCATAAAATCCGCAGAGGTAAAATGGCTATCGCCACGGACAATAATCATGGTATTGGCCCATTCTTTCCGAAGATGAAGGATCAGCTTTTTCAACAAAGAGGCAATATCACTTTGCTTACTCCGTCTTCCGGGTTTAAGGATTGTGGTGATCAGCTTGCCCGACAAGCCCTCATAGATGTGCAAAGGCATGTAGCAATGATCATGGTAATACTGATTGAACAGGTTCAGTTCCTGCTGCCCGTAGGTATTGTTGTTGGTGTCATCACAATCCAGGATAATCACTCCCGGTTCCCGATCATAAGATTCAACAAAAGTATCCACCAGCTCCTGCCCAATACGATACAGATCCTGGCTTTTAATAGAGTTCTCCAGACGGCTCATCGTAGGCTGGGAAGCAAGAGACAGGCCCGTTTGTGGCAAGCGACCTGCACAGGTCTTGAAAATCATGTCATCTCGAAGATCATCGCAGTCGTTACAATCTTCATAACCCGCAGCTATTTGAAAAACTCGCTGAGTAAGCATCTCTCTGATCGTATGATCAACATATCTTTGATCCCTGTTATCTGTAATACAGTTACTTATGCGATTGATTAATCCCATCTGGTTCTCAACTTCCCGCAGTAGCAACAACCCGCCATCGCTGCTGATATCATAACCGGTGAAGCTGAGTTCAATTTGTTTGTTGGATACAGGAAAAAGCTCGTGAACTATTGGGGTGGTCTCGGAATAATTTTTTATCATTGTATGAAGGAGTGAAGGTTGTCAATACCTTGAATTTACTGATATTTCAGCAATTTCAGGGAACTTTCTCTCCTTTATTTATGAATAATTCAGGTTAGTTAGTCGACCCTTAACAAGTCTTGTTTTTCAATAATTCTGTACAGTTGCATATTTTACCGACCAGTTGCCGGTCAGTAAATCCAGGACAAAATAAATGGCATTCCGGATTTGTCTTAATCTCTTCATCATATTGAAGGCAACTGCTGCCATAATCGTATTAATCATGTCACCTTCAACGCCCTTGAGGTAATTTCTGAGCATTCGGTGATCATTCTTGAGATGCCCAATAACTGGTTCAATCGATGCCCTTCGTCTAAAGCGGATTCTGTTCTTGTGCTTCTCATACGCAGTTTTGCCTTTGCCACCCCCTGGCATCATGATCTCTACCCCAAGAATGGTCTTCCGTCCTTTATAACCTCTGTCAACCAATGCCACTTTCGGTAACCTGCCCATCAGATCCGATACCTGCTCCAGTTGGGGCTCAAGTGTATGACCGTCATATGGATTATCCTCAAAAGCCATTGCGCCGATGATGATGCCGCTTTTCTTTGTGATCACAAAGCCACTCTTGTTTCCAAACTCGTACTTCTTATGATCCTTGCCCTTGGAGATACAACTTACCTCGGGCGCATGAAAGCTATAGATCTTATTCTTGCTGTCTCGCTTTTGACCCAGTACCCGGTAGTATAGCCATAACTGCTCATCATATGCCTCAAGGCGTTCTTTATCGTCAAGACTACGTTCAACATCCCTTACCAGGCGACCGGCAATGGTCTTTATCTTCCGTGCGGCTGCCATTGCCTTCCTCTTTCGCTTGGGATGCTCACGGAATCGCTGATCTATCATCAGCTGGCCAAGAGTGCGACTGTAACTCTGACGAAGATCAATGTCTTCTTTCTCAGCTATCTTCCAGCAACCTTCTATTATCTTCTTATGAAGCTTGGCATCCGTTGGATAGGTAAAGTTCTTCTCCTGGACTGTGGTGTCAATGAGTACTTCTTTCTCCTCTACTTCTTTCTTCTCAAAGAGGCTGATACTGAGCTTCAAAAGCTTCTCCACTCCGTAAGTCCCAAGACGCTTGCGGAAGTGTACGAACTCGCTGGGATCAAATGGTTTCTCAAATTGAAAATAGGTCTCGCCGCAGAAGTATTGCCAATAAACATTTTCAACCCAACGATCAACAAATGCTTCATCCGACAAACCAAACATCTGCTTTAGAAGCATGCAGCCTACCATCTTACGCACTGGAACTGCCGGGCGACCCATATCAGCATAATAAGAAGCAAAGTCTTTCTCAACTGATTTCCAGTTAATTCGCTGAGCCAATTCTACTAACTCATGCTTCATATTTATCACACTAACCAACGGGATCCGAAAGACGTTCAATTGCGGGTTTTCTTCTGTTTTACCTATCATTTTGCAAGCTTTTTAACGAAGCTACCCAAAAGCCTGCAATCTGACAAACATTAATATTAACTTATATCATTAGTTATCAACAATATAGGTACTTTATAAGGGTCGACTAGTTATTACCCGCCTGTTTCATCCAGGGAGCAAACTGAAGGCGATAGATTATTTGAGTCGGTTCTTAAATGTTGATTTACAGGTTGACGAGATCTATCGTTTTTTAGATAAGCTTAACGATCAATTAAAAGATCAGGTCGAGCGTATTGCCTTCGAGCATACAAAAAGAGTTCTTGGCGGTACAATCAGCATTGTTTTTTATGACATGACTACTCTTCATTTTGAGGCCTCAGATGAAGATGATTTACGCAGGACGGGTTTTTCAAAAGTAGGGAGGCATCGGGATCCACAGATCTACCTTGGGTTACTTGTTGGACTGGATGGGTTTGCAATAGGTTATGACGTTTTTGAGGGCAATATCTTTGAAGGCCATACTCTGCTGCCTATAATCCAAAAATATGAAGAGAAGTATCATCTAAATAAACCGGTTGTAATTGCAGACGCAGGATTACTGAGCAAGGATAACATCAGCATGCTCGATTCCAGCGGATATAAATATATCATTGGAGCCAGGATCAAGAACGAGTCTAAACACATAAAAGAAAAGATACTTGATGAAGAATGGATTGATGGTCATTCGATTAACATAAAAAGAGGCAAAAGACAGCGGATTATAGTCTCTTATTCTGACCGGCGGGCAATGAAAGATATGCATAATCGCCAGCGGGGCTTAACAAGGCTGGAAAAAAGCCTTAAACGTGGAAGACTAACCAAGGCAAACATCAACAACAGGGGTTATAACAAATATTTAAAGCTCACCGGGGATGTTCAGATAGAAATAGATTACGACAAGTACAACGCTGATCAGCTCTGGGATGGATTGAAAGGCTATATCACAAATACTTCTCTGCGGGCAAAAGAGGTAATCGACAATTATAACAATTTATGGCACATCGAGCGCGCGTTCAGGATATCAAAGACAGACCTGAAAATACGTCCCATTTATCATCGCCTACGAAACAGAATAGAAGGACATATCTGCATATCATTTTCTGCGTACGCCATTTATAAGGAGTTAGAGAGAGCTTTAAAAACTGAAAAATCTTATCTCTCAGTGAAGCGGGCAGCCGATTTAACTCACAATATGTACCAGCTAAATGTCAGATTACCACAGTCAAAGCACCAAGAGTCATTCCTTTTCCGAATGAGCCGGGAGCAGAGTGACTTATATCAAATTATTCTGAAATATTATTGAGGTGCTGCATTGCGGAAAACAGGATATTGGGATGGATATCCAATAGTAGAAGTCACCATTCCATCCATACAG
>DCDB01000064.1 GCA_002316215.1 Lachnospiraceae bacterium UBA1066
ATCATCACCGCCGCAGCGCCAAAGCCCGTATTCAACTTCGAGCGCCGTAACAGAAATATCCGTGTCCTTAAGCAGAATCTGTTTGCGCCCGGCCTCTCTGCTGATAGCTGCGGAGCCGGGCATATAACCGTACCTGTCTCCCAGAAGAACAATAAAATACGGATGGGAACGGTCGATTTCATCCAGACAGACATCCAGTACTTTGGAAGAACCTGCCGCTTCATCTTCATCGGAAGTGTCAATCCCCCACCTGAGATCGCAGAAACTGACGCTTTCTCCGTAAGCCTTCGCTTTTTCATTCAACAGCGGCAGGATATCACTGCGGAGCATATCGCGTTCTTCCTGAAAATCCTTAAAAGTACTGGAAACAAAAATTGTTTTCATTTTCGAACCTCACTGTCAGTTTCAGAACATATCTGTAAAAGGAACTTTGAAACCTGCATCCTTTGATGACCGTAAACAGCCGTTTTGAAGTACCTTTTGACATCTCTTTCTCAGAACCGAAAGACTGTCCTTATCATATCACCGCCGGTCTTCCCTGGGGAGTGCTTTTTTCCTCTTTGCCGCATTCCTCAATTTTTCGGAGATACCGCAGCAGATATTCCTTTCAGCTCTGCACATTGTTAATGTAATATTCCGTATAATTTTCCATGGAAAAGCGTGCATATAAGGTATAATATAAGATTATGAATACAAAGAAACAGAAAACAGGAAAATTCATTCTTTATCTGCTGCCATTTATCATTGGCATGTACGGAATCTGGATTATAGATCACGCCCGTTTTACGGACGCGGTTTATGATACTCTTCATATGTATGCACTGTCTTTCGGCGGAGAGCCGGATAATATCTTCATTGAAATTGCCAGATGGACCGCACCTCTTGTGACCGCAAGCTGGATTATTACCTGTTTTTCAATTCTGCGAAACTGGTGGCATAACCGGATAGTTTATCTAATGGGCAACAGCATCGCCGTCTACTACGGTGCGGAAGAAAGAACAAATATACTCAGCAAACTTGAGAAAAAGGGCATTTCAGGGGAAAATAAATTTCTTCCTGCAAAAAGCTATATTCTTCTCGGAAGCGAAAACGAAAACTATGCCTTTGTCGAAAAAAACAAAGACCGTCTCAGCGGACATAATATATATCTGAAAAGCAGCATGGCGCGTACACAGACACTCGGAACAGCCCGGATCAAAACATTCAGTCCGGAGGAAAATGCAGCCCGCATTTTCTGGAAAAAGAACAGGGCAGGCGAACGCCAGAAAATCATCCTGACGGATTTCGGAAAACTGGGCGAAGAGCTCCTGTACTGGGGGCTTCAGGATAACATTTACTCTCCTGACCAGATGATCGAATACCACATCTTCGGCAGCGGAGAAAAATATACAGCAACCCATCCGTATCTTTCAGAAATCTCTGACCGGATCGAATTCCATCCGGAACCCTGGTATAAGGCACTGGCTCTTTTCGACAGCGCAGACAGAATTCTCGTATGCGGAGAGCAGACACGCGAAACCGTCCGTGAATTGCTTTTTGCCGTTCCCGGAAAAACGCTGGACGTCTTTGATAAAGCGTATTCCGGCAGTGATTTTTTTGAGGCAAAGGGGCGGCTCCGCTATTTCGACTGGAAAAAAGAAAGTATGACACCGGCCATCATTCTGGACGAGCTTCTCCTTGCGCGCGCAAAAAGTATTAATCTGCGCTATGCCGTCCTGTATAGCGGCGCCAAAAATACAGACGAAGAAAAAGAAAGACAGTGGGAAAAACTGGATGCATTTACAAGATATTCCAACATCAGTGCCGCAGATTATCATGAAATTCGGCTGCAGATGTTAAAAGAACAGGGAATTTCCGACGACCCGCAAAAGATGCAGCCGGAAGTCCTTGAGAAACTGGCGGAACTGGAACACATCCGCTGGTGCCGTTATCATTACCTGAATAACTGGCATTATGGCATTCCTGAAAATGGAAAGGCAAAAGACCGTGAAAAAAGGATTCACAGTGATCTGGTACCTTATAAGGATCTGACCGGAGAAGAAAAAGAAAAGGACCGGGAAAATGTCCGCATTCTTTTCTCCGCCGGATCTTAACTTCTTCCGGTACGGAAGTATAGAATAAAATCCGCAGCCATAGGATACACTTTTCCTGATCAGCCGGCTTCGCGATATGTCCGTTCATTCCGGTTCAATGTCTCCTCGCCTCATTAAATACAATCTGAGGCACTGATTCTTTGCCCGGATAAAATACTGTGTGCGGGAAAAATGCATTTTTCCCTTCTGAAAGTTTTTCCGCAAGTTCAAATGTCGCCCGCATCTGTTCCACGCTCTGCTTTCCCGGGCCATGACCGCACCAAGGCGTATACTCACGGGCAAGCGCAAGCAATGTCCTGCCTCCCGTAAGCCACTGCCGAAGCGTCGTGCATCCCGGCAGCTGCATCCAAAGCGATTCATTGATATCATCCCCGGTAAACATCTGTTTTTCTTTCGAATCCAGCAGGACAATAGACCCCTTCGTATGCCCCGGAACATTTTTTACATGGATTATCCGTTCTCCCAGGTCAAATGAAAAACTGCTGTCGATCGGAACCGCTTTCGGTCTCAGCGGCTTCTGCGGCAGTTTTATCCCCTTCGGCAGCAAAATGGATGCTGCAAGATAGGAACTCAGTAATTTATAAACCGGTGCTGTATCTGATTTATGTACGTAATAATGATCGAACCAGCCGATTCCGCCTGCATGATCACAGTGCGCATGGGTCAGCACCACCTCCAGAGGCAGGTTCGTCAGTTTCTCTGCCTCTTCACGCAGACAGCCTATCCCTAATCCAGTATCAATCAGCAGGGCCTTCTTTTTTCCCAACAAAAGATAACAGTTGACTGCTCCCGCCTCATCAATTCTATAGGTATCCGGTGCAATCTGTTCGGTTTTATAAATATCCTCTGACATGCTATTCCGCCTCTGTTTCATTTTTCTGCCGCCCTGCTTCCGCTGCTCTCTTTGCACGTTTCACTGC
>DCDB01000019.1 GCA_002316215.1 Lachnospiraceae bacterium UBA1066
TGCGGTATATGCCAGGTATTGCAGTATATGCCAAGTATGTACCATGAATTGAAAAAATTCAACATCTTATGAAAATTCAATAATAAATTATCGCAAAACGATAAATAATTATTGATGGACGAATGAACTCGTGTTATAGTACAAAAGGATCGAGAGATTTGTTTCAGAACAAGCTTCCCGGAGGGGCGCCTATGAAGGATAAACTGACCGTTTTTACAAAACATCTTCTTGATTTTATGTTCTTTGCAGGCATCCCGGTGACCTGCGCTGTTCCGTTTCTGACTTATGGCTACGGCGCATTTGCTCCTTCCTACAGGCGGTACATGGTAGTTTTTTCCGTGATTCTCATTTTAAGCGGGGTCATGGCGCTTCAGATTCTTTACGAGCTCAGAAGGGTCTTTGCGACAGTGATTGCCGGAGACTGTTTTAAAAATGAAAACACGGTGAGCCTCTCCAAAATGGGAAGATCCTCTTTCGTGATTGCCGCAGTCTGGTGTGTGCGGATTTTTCTCGACCCGACGCCTTCCGTCTTTATTATCATAGCCGTATTTATCATAGCCGGCCTCTTCTCAAAAGTCCTTTCACGCGTTTTCGGGAGGGCGGTTGCCTACAAAATCGAAAATGACCTGACAATCTGAAGGAGGCGGAGATGATCGTTATTAATCTGGATGTCTGTATGGCCCGGAAGAAAATCGGCCTGATGGATCTTGCGAAGAAAATCGACATTACGCCGGCCAATCTCTCAATCCTGAAAAACGGGAAGGCGAAAGCCATCCGGCTTTCCACGCTGGAGGCGCTCTGCCGGGAACTTGACTGCCAGCCGGGAGATATCCTGGAATTCCGGCCGGATGACGGCGAGGCCGGATAAATCTTAGTAAATCTTAGATAAATCAACAGAAATAAGGAGAATTGAAAATGGAAACATCTGCGAAATGCGGACGGTTCGCTCTTCTTGAACCGGCCTGCCTTGTTTACGCCCTTTTTTACACCTTCTGCCTTTATGAAAATCCTTCCGGCATCACTTTCTTCTTTTTGTGCGCCGGAACACTGCTTCTGACCCATTTGACTGCGGAGGGAAAACAGGCGGAAAAATCCGGACAAAAATCAGAGATCTATAAAAAAGCAGAGCCCTGTGAAAAAGTAGAGTATCGTGAAAAAATTGTCGGGAGGAGCGGGATATTTTATCCCGTGGCAATGCTGCTCCTCGGAGTCTCCACATTTATGACGGATTCATCGCCGGTTATAGCCCTGAACCATGCAGCAGAAGCCGTCCTTCTTATTTTTTATCTCATCCGTCTGAATATGGATGACGGATCGATGGAAATCGGAGACTATCTTACAGCGCTCATCAAAGCTCTTTTCGGAAGCCTGCTGCTTTTATTTGCACCTTTTCAGGATGCGGCAGGATATTTTGAAGAGAGGAAGGGCAATGCTTCCGGAAAAAAGGGCTTGTTCCGGCCGATTCTTGCGGGCCTTCTGATTGCCGTTCCACTTCTTGCGGTAATTACGGCGCTGCTTTCTTCGGCGGATCGTATTTTTGCTGTGATGCTGGAGAACACGTTCGGGAAAATGACGCTTCCCGAAAACCTGCCCTTTATAGCGGTGATGGCAGTCTTTGCCTTTTTCGCTTCCTACTGCGGAATTTCTTATTTCAGGAAAGAAATGTTCCGTGAAACGGGGAACCGTCAGCCGGATCAGAAGAAGAACCCGGTAGCGGCAATAACTTTTACAGGTCTTATTCTGATTGTATATTTCATTTTCATCGGGATCCAGGCAGCGTTCCTGATTGCCGGAAATGGTATCCTGCCGGAAGGGACAACCTATGCAGAGTATGTTCACCAGGGCTTTTACCAGCTTCTTGCCGTCAGCATAATCAATTTGGTTCTGGTGATGGTCTGCGAAGCGGTTTTCCAAAGATGCCGTCTCTTAAGCGGTCTTCTTGCAGGAATCAGTGTCTCTACTTACTGTATGATGGCCGTAAGTGCCGGACGCATGATCCTTTACATCAGGGCCTATGACCTGACGTTCCTGCGTCTTTTTGTGCTTTTTGTGCTGCTTGTCCTCTCTTTTTTAATGGCCGGCGTGATGATCAAGGTCTTTCGGCCGGATTTCCGGTTTTTCCGTTACAGCCTGTTCCTGACGGTTTCAATGTATCTTGTTTTTTCATTTGCCCGGCCGGACGCCTGGATCGCGGAATACAATCTTTCGGCGGGAAATGAAGATTATTTTTACTACGGTACGCTGTCGGCGGACGCGGCGCCTGTGTTTTTTAAAAACGTGTCCTTTATGTCCGATCCGGACCGGCGCAGCGCATATACGTCAGCCCTTGCGGAATCCCTGCGCACAAAAAATCCGGGAGACTTCCGCACGTTTAACATTTCCCGTGCGGAAGCTTCCGGATTGCTGAAACTTAATAGGTGAAACCGAAACTTTTATGTTAAGGTTCCGGCTGAAGCCGGAACCGTTATACAGAACAGAGCATTTGCAGTAATTGTTATCTGCTGTTTGTGGCACTGCCGGCGGAAGTCGACTGGACATCGGACTTGCTGCCGAAGGTGACATTCAGGGTCTGCGTGGTGTAGCTGCTGCCGGAGCTCTGGCCGTTCCCGGAACCCTGGCCGTTCCCGAAGGAACCCTGGCTTCCTGAAGAGGATGTCCGGCTGACGGTGACGGTAGCTGTGTCGCCGCTTGAATAATTGGCAAGAGCACTTGTTAAGTCATCGACGGAGGAAACAGTGGTACTGCCTACGGCTGTTATAATATCTCCCTGCTGGATCCCGGCATTTGCCGCTGCAGACCCCGCTGTTACAGATTTTACATAAACCCCTTCCGGGATTCCGTAGTATGTAGAATACTCGCTTGTAATTGTTGCGCAGCTGATGCCGAGATAAGCGCCGTTTCCGTTTGTAGTGCCTGAAGATGAAGATGAGGAAGTGCTGCTTGATGAAGTGCCGTTTTCAAGGCTTTCCAGGATCGGAAGAGCGGAAGAAATCGGGATGGAGTAGCCCATGCCTTCAACTTCTGTGTCGGCGTATTTGGCTGAATTGATGCCTATAAGCTCACCCTTCATGTTAAGCAGGGCGCCGCCGGAGTTGCCGGGATTGATAGCGGCATCTGTCTGGATCAGGCCGTCAGAAGTACCTTCTGTGCTTCCGTCGGAAGAGGTCAGCGTGCGATGCAGGGCGCTTACGACGCCGGTGGAAACTGACTGGCCGTAGCCTAAAGCATTGCCGATGGCGACAACCTGTTCTCCTACAACGAGGTCATCGGAGCTTCCGATGCTGATGACTTTTATCTGGGACAGCGTATCGGAACTTAAAGCTGACTTTTCTACGGCGATAACAGCAAGATCGGCGCTTTCATCCGAGCCCTTGACCGTAGCCGAAGCTGCGGTATCATCGACAAAAGCGACGGAAAGCGTAGTGGCGTCGGCAATTACGTGCTCGTTTGTCGCAATCAGGATTTCCGTGTCGGTTTCACCGATGATGACGCCTGTGCCCATGCTGACCGATTCGGCTGTCTGGCCCTGGCTGCTGCCGTTTCCGCTGCTGCCGAAGCCGTTCCCGCCGAAATAGTTCTGGACATTTTCAACGGATGTGTTTGTAATGGCGACCATGGCCGGCATGGAGTTTGCCGCGACCTGCGTTACGGTAAGATCCCCGCTGGTATCCGTACTTTCTGTTGAAGCGGAATCGTTGGCATCTTTTGTAGATCCGATGCTGGACGATGAAGAGGATGAAGATGAAGCTGTGCCGGACGTGCTTTCTGTGGTTCCGGTTGTTTGCGCTGCGGTCTGGACGACCGTGTTTTCGGTACTCTTAGCCGTCAGCATACTGACGGATGTAAAAACTCCGGACGATACCAGCCCGAAAATGACAGCGAATCCGGTGCAGAGCCCGATCTTTTTCCAAATCTTGTTTTTCATAGTGAAGCCTCCTTGACGTATATTAAGTCTGCCCTGGCGGGAAAACTCTTTGTTTATCTTGTATGGCTTCATTTTCCTAAAAAAATATGATGAATCTGTGTTCTGAATTTGAGGTGATTGTGAAAATAAAAAAATGAAACTGTGAACGGGAACTTAAGGAAAATTGGTTCTTAAAGAAGACTGAGCCGGAAGGATAGGAGTCTGTCCCACCGGCAGGGCGGGAGCATTTCATATGCAGGGCGCTTGATTTCTTAAGCGGCGACAGGTATATTAAAGAGATGGACAGCAAAAGAGACAGTAAGAAGCGCCGGATCTTCCGGCTTATATCCATAACGTTCCTCTGCCTTATTCTTATGTGCGGCTGCGGAACTTTTCAGGATTTTATCGATGCGGCGCTGAACGAATCGAATCAGTACGACGACTACGGGAACCGCACGGACAGCTTAGAGCCTGCAGAAGCTTCGTCAGCATCCTCCGGAATGTCTGCTTCTTCTGCCTCATCAGGATCTTCTTCGCCGGAAGAGCCTTCTGCGCAGCCGGAAATGCCGGTCGCGGCAGGCTTAGCGGCGGACGGAACTTACCCCGACGGCATTATGAAGGTTCACTATATTGACGTAGGGCAGGGCGACGCGACGCTTGTTACCTGCGAAGGGCACGCGATGCTGATTGACGGAGGCACGCAGGAGGCCGGGGCGGCTGTGCGCAGTTATATAGATTCCCTGGGAATTACGAAGCTTGACTATGTCATTGCGACACATCCGGACGCTGACCATATCGGAGGGCTTCCGGAGACGCTGGGGAAATATCAGGTCGGTATGGTGATGATGCCGGATGTCCCTTCGGACAAGTATACGTATAAGCTTCTCTACGACGCCGTTTCGTCAAAAGGCCTTGTGCCTGTGCGCCCGCATGTCGGAGACAATTATGCCCTGGGGAATGCTCTGGTGACAGTGACGGCGCCGGCGGATTCGGTTTACGAGAATACGAATAATTATTCCGTCGGGCTGATGATTCAGTTCGGCGACCGGCGTTTCCTTTTTATCGGCGATGCCGAATGGCCGTCGATACAGGAAATGATGAATGGAACCGTGGATCTTAAGTGCGATGTCTATAAATGCGGCCATCACGGCAGCGATACTTCGACCTATGATTCTTTCCTGAAAATGCTTTTGCCTGAGTATGCCGTTATTTCCTGCGGAAAGGGCAATCCGTTCGGACATCCCCACGGAAAGGTGCTGGGATATCTGAAGAGCTGCGGCGTACAGGTGTTCCGGACAGATGAACAGGGCACGATTGTTGCGAAGACGGACGGTACGGATATCATATGGAATGTTCAGCCCTCTGTTACATGGGCAGCCGGAAGTTTTGAAAACAGCAGGGAATGACGCTGCGGCATAGGCACAGGACAAATCCTTAAGAGGAGGGTGAAAATGAAAAACAGAAATAAAGGCGGCAGCCTTTTGAAAATCACCGGAGTACTGATGCTGGTTTACGGTGTTTTTTCGATATTTGCGGATCTTATTCTTTTGCTGGCATTCTTTATGAGACTTGTCAGCGCGCTTAAAATACCGTATGTCTTCTTTTGGCTTAATGCCGCATTTTATGCCATTATGGCGGTAGTGGGGATCT
>DCDB01000255.1:0-1999 GCA_002316215.1 Lachnospiraceae bacterium UBA1066
CAGCATCGGTGAATCAGGAAACAGCAGCTGCAACAGTTGAGTCCCCGGAAGCTGCAGGAGCAGCGGCTGCGGCTGAAGAAACGGAAACGGCTGTAACGGGAACGGATGCTGAAGAAACAGCTGCAGAAGATACAAAGGCTGAAGATACAGCTTCTGCAGAAGCAGAGAATGACGATGCGGTTGTTGCAGAAACAGCGAACCAGGCTTCTGAAGAAGTAACGGAAGCTGCAGACAACGAAGAGAATGTCCAGGCGGTTTCGGGCGCCGAAGCCCCTGCAGTCCGGACAGCTGCAGAAACACAGGCAGCTGAAGACGTTAATACAGAAACAGCCGATACGGCTGCTGCAGAAGACAAGAACACAGTACAGGAGACTTCGGTACAGGAAACAGCAGTTGCAGAAAATACGGGCATCACGGAAACAGTGAATACGGAGACAAAGGTTTCGAATGCCGCTACAGCAGTAAAAACGGGAACAGCTGTTACGAAAACTGCCGCTTATGCACCGTCGGCTTCGACCGGATCTTCCTCAAGTGTACAGAGCAATACCGTTTATATCATCATTGTTGCAGCAGGACTCTTAGCTATCGCGGCTGTTATCATTACCAGAAAAAAATCGGCTTAAGGCATACGGGACCGGGCCTGGAACAGACTGAGTGAAGGACTACAACTGAAAGTGAAGAACCATATAATTATTTATCCGGAAGTGTTGCAAAAAGCTGTTTCGGGTGCTAAGATAAAATTAGAAATTGAGATTCATTCTTTTCAACAGAATATTTAGCAAAATGCCCGAAAGGGTATGACGCAAAGCTAAAGGGCCTGTAAAATGGCAGCCAGTTGCACTTATTTGTGAAATGTTTATGAGCATTTCATGTGCGCTTCTGGTACCCAGAAGCGCATTTTTTTCGTTATTGCCCGGCGGTAAAGCATAAGGAGGCTTGAGTATGATGAGAAAGAAAGCATTGCTTTTTCCGGTACTCTCAATAGGGGTTTTATTTGGAGCCCTTATCACATCGAAGACCGTTTCAGCAGATACTTCGCTTATTGACGGAGAAATTTACCGGATTGCATCCGCTCTGAATCCGACTTATGTATTGACTGTCGGAGATGATTCTCCTTATGCGGGTGCTAATATCACGTTGGAAACAATGTCGAAATCCGATGAGTATCAGGATTTTGTAGCGAGAAAAAATTCAGACGGTACCTGGTCTTTCCTGAGCTACGGTTCCGGCCTTGCGCTTGATTTAAGGAACGGTCTTTCAAGTGCGGGAACGAAAGTACAGACGTGGACGGATAACGGTACCAATGCACAGAAATGGAGCCTTTACAAGTTCACAGACGGAACCTATTCTCTGACAACTGCTCTTCAGGAAGAGAGAGTCATAGATGTCAAGAACGGTCTGGCCCAGAACGGAAGCGCCATTCAGGCATGGTACAGTAACGGCACGAATGCACAGAGGTTTGTTTTTGTTAAGACCGGCAGAATAGTTACATTTCGTACAGGGAGCTACAGCTTCGGAATTAATATTAAAGCCAATAAGTGTCTTGATGTTGCTGCAGGTTCAACAAGACTTTCGACAAATATCCAGTCTTATGATTCCAATGCCACGGAGGCTCAGCAATTCACTCTTGCTTATGCCGGCGAAGATTACTACTGGCTGTTTAATGTGAAGTCGCAGATGGTCATTGAGGTTGCGGGAGGTACAACAGCGGCCGGCGGAAATGTCCAGCAGTATGTACTGAACTATACAGACGCACAAAAGTGGCGTTTTGAAGATAACGGCGACGGAACCTATTCCATTATTAATAAGAAAAGCCAGCTTGCAATGGATGTAGCGGGTGCGTCAACAGCCAACGGAGCCAACGTCCAGCAGTACACTTCAAATAAGAGTGCAGCGCAGACCTTTACTTTAGTAACGGCAGGAGAAAAGTTCGCAGATGAAGTGTCGACGGCCACACCTGCGCCGACGGCCACACCCACGCCGACGGCCACACCTACGC
>DCDB01000255.1:2115-3875 GCA_002316215.1 Lachnospiraceae bacterium UBA1066
CGGCCACACCTACGCCGACGGCAACGCCTGCGCCGACGAAGGATGCAACAACTGCAACGCTTTCTGACTTTGTGATTTCTTCAGACTCCGAAGTTAAGACCGCCTTGACGAAGGGAAGCTACGACGCTCAGATGTCGGTTGACATGATGAATGCGATAAATAGTTACCGTGCCTCCAAGGGCGTCGCAAAGCTCACAATTGATTCGGATGCGATAGCCGTAGCCCAGATCCGTGCTTATGAAATTACGCTGCTGTACGATCACAAGCGTCCGGACGGCAGTTCTCTGACGACCTTCGGAATTATCGCGGGCGAGAACATCTGCCTTGGGCAGGATACCGTGAGCGAGGCCATGTACCAGTTTGAAAATGAGCCGGGACATAATGCAAACCTGCTCGCAACGAAGTACACAGGCATCGGGTGCGCAGTATTTTGTGAGTATGATCCGGATCTCGAGATGGATATCTACCATTACGTGCAGACATTCACGAACTGAGAAACAGGGCAGGCGCTTAGGAAGCCATGATGAGGAATCTGAGAAAGAGACATACATTCAGGATGCCAGCCTGCTGAGAATGAAAAAGAGAGAACCGTCCGGAAACCGGGCGGTTCTTTTATGTTTCAGATGAGGAGCTGAAATCGACCGGATTCTCCATGCAAAACCCGGATCTGGAATCGGATGGATTCTGTGTGCTATGGCATGAGTTTGAAAGCGAACTGCTTTCAATCAACCCCGCGAAGCTCAACGCGCGGTATGGTTTTAAGAAGCAATGAACGGAATTTAAGAAGTTCGGGCTTGTCAAAAGACGTGAAGCCGCGCTTCATGACCGTCGGCGCATCTTTATAGGCCTGCAGGAAATAGGCGTCTGCCCCGGCGATCCATTTTCCGATGGATTTAAAATCTTCTTCGGTATGAAGCTCTTTTACGGCGGTGGTACGGAATTCATAGGGCAGCTTTCCGTGAAGGAGGAAATCCGCTGTCTCTTCGATCGGAGCAAGGTTAATTCCGGGGATGCCGGCCGCATCGGCATAGTGTTCTTTCGAAGACTTTATATCCATTGCGACCATATCAAGAAGGCCGTCCGAGGCCAGATCCTTTACCATTTTCGGGTGGGAACCGTTGGTATCCAGCTTTACTAAAAAGCCGAGATCCTTTATCGCCCGGCAGAGCTCAGGAAGATCACTGCTGGAAGTCGGTTCGCCTCCGGTGATGCAGACACCGTCCAGAATACCGGTGCGCCGTTTTAAAAATTTCAGAATCTCTCCGGGATCGATGGACGGCTGATGACTGGTTTCTAGTACGAGCCCGCTGTTCTGGCAGAAAGGGCAGCGGAAATTGCAGCCTCCGAGAAAGATGACGGCTGCAACCTTTCCGGGATAATCAAGCAGTGTGAGTTTATTGAAACCATGAATAGCCATTGATGCCTCCGATATGTCCCTGGATATTGGCGCCGCCTATATCTTTTGGCACTTATAATATTCCGGCGAACCGTTTCTGCAATGATTCGCAGAAACTTCATGCCGAATATGCCTTACGGCACTTATAATATCCGGATTACTCTGCCGCCTCGCGGCTTTTGGAATTTTTTAGAGCCAGCTGCTTAAAAAGCGGATCTTAAGAATTGTATGGATTGTCTGCTTTCATTTTATATCCCCGCAGATTATAATTCAATACTTAACGGAAAAGAGAGGCTGGCGGAATAATTAACGGGTGAGGTGAAAAAATAAAACGGCGGTTACTGTTCAGGGGGTGCATCGCGAC
>DCDB01000337.1 GCA_002316215.1 Lachnospiraceae bacterium UBA1066
AAGACATGTATCCTTGAAAAGTGAATATCCCTGACGAAAGCTGCAGATTCGGAAAATTCCTCTTCCGTCTCCCCCGGGAATCCGGCAATCACATCCGTCATAATGGCCGGACAGTCATAATATTTCCGCAGAAGGCTGCATTTTTCGGCAAAATCCGCCGTCCTGTATTTTCGCTTCATCCGCGCCAGAGTCGCATCGCAGCCGCTCTGAAGCGACAGGTGAAATGCCGGGCAGACCGTCCGGTTTTCAGACAGGAATCTTACGAATTCTTCTGTCATGACGCCTGGTTCAAGCGAGCCCAGGCGAAGACGTTCAAGTCCGGGAAGCGCACAGAGCTTAAAGATCAGCCCTTTAAGCGCCTCATTTGTTTCGGCGCAGGACGCATCCGGAGTCTGGAGATTCCGGCCGGGTGCCGCAAAATCCAGCCCGTACGAACTGATGTGTATTCCGGTCAGGACGATTTCACGGTATCCGCGGACAATAAGCGCTTCCGCTTCCTTCAGGATCTCCTCGCTCCTGCGGCTCCGCACGCGGCCGCGGACATACGGAATCATGCAGTAGGAGCAGAACTGATTGCAGCCATCCTGAATTTTTATAAAAGCGCGCGTCAGTTCCGCCGCCGGTGCAAACGGAAGTTCTTCATATTCCCGCACGGCTGCGATATCGCCGACGTGAACCGATTTCCGAACCGCAGCATCCGTTTTCGCCTGCAGATTCTCCGTCACCGGTGCATTCTGATTTCCCGGCTGTCCGGAAGCATCCTCCGCCATGACAGTCTGTTTTCTTACATGCCCGGATGTTTTTTTATCGTTCTCCCTGAAGTATTCCTCCAGAATTTCCGTAAGTTTTCCCTTCTCATTGTTCCCGACAATCACGTCGACGGCAGGATCTTTTTTCAGGACTTCACCGGCATCCTGGACATAACAGCCGACTGCGACTACTACCGCATCCGGATTCATTTCTTTTGCTTTATGTAGCATCTGGCGGGATTTCCGATCCGCAACATTGGTTACAGTGCAGGTATTTATGATATAAATATCGGCTCCAGGAGCAAAGGGGACCTCAAGACAGCCGTCCTCTAAAAGACCTGCCAGCATTGTTTCTGTCTCATAAGCGTTGACTTTACAGCCCAGATTGTGAAATGCGACCTTTTTCTGCACTTTTTTCCTCTTTTTCGATACTGTCTGCAGGAATTCCGCCAAAAACCGCCCGATCCTGACAAACCGGATTCATATTTAAACGTCAAAAGTTCGAATTTTCTTCAAAATTTCTCATTACAGCCTGATTCATTTCGGAAGAATGACGAATAATCACAGGTTTCTTTGTAGGGTTTTTACTTGACTTGCCTCCGGATTCAATATAATATGAACACATCAGGAAAATTATGTAACTAACCATTATAGGAGGTTATTTCCAATGAAAACAATCAAGGTTTCTCTTAATTCTATCGACAAAGTAAAAACATTCGTAAATGACATCAATCGTTTTGATTTTGATTTTGACCTTGTTTCCGGCCGTTATGTCATCGATGCAAAGTCGATCATGGGCATTTTCAGCCTTGATCTTTCTAAGCCGATTGATCTGAACATCCATGCCGAAGGCGATAAGCTTGACGAAGTTATGTCCGTTCTTAAGACATACGAAGTCAAATAAGGATTCTGCCTGCAAAGCAGTTTAATGGTATCTGTTTTTTAAAAGCATGGCCTTCCACAAACGGAAGGCCTTTTTTATGTCTGTCTGACGGTAAGCGCGTCTGTCTGACGGTAAGCGTTTCTGTCTGACGGTAAGCGTGTCTGTCTGACGGTAAGCGCGTCTATCTGACGGTAAGCGTTTTCGCTGTCTCACATGCCGTTTTTACGAGCTCTTCTATATTTTCCTTCAGATGCGTTTCTGAACGCTCGATAATCTTCAGGATCGGTTTCGTCACCGGATGCTTGGCTACGAAGATCGTGCAGCAGTCCTCAAACGGAAGGATCGAGGTCTCATAAGTACCGATTTTCCTTGATATTTCAACAATATCATTCTTGTCGAAGCCGATCAGCGGCCGGTAGACAGGCAGCGTACAGACAGCATTCGTGCACAGAAGGCTCTGCATTGTCTGGCTCGCCACCTGTCCGATGCTCTCTCCCGTCACAAGGCCGAGATCTCCGTCCTCCTGCGCAAAGCTTTCCGCAATACGCATCATGTAGCGCCGCATGATAATTGTCAGTTCCTCATGCGGACACTGATCGTAAATATAAAGCTGTATATCCGTAAAGTTGACAACATGCAGGCGGATCGGTCCCGTATAAGCAGAAACAATCTTCGCCAGATCCACGACCTTCTGTTTGGCTCTCTCGGACGTATAAGGCGGCGCATGGAAATAAACGGCATCTATCGTAACGCCGCGTTTCGCCACCATATAACCGGCTACCGGACTGTCGATTCCTCCGGACAGAAGGAGCATCGCACGGCCGTTCGTGCCGATCGGCATGCCTCCCGGCCCCGGAATGATTTTCGAATAAATGTAAACCTGGTCACGTATCTCAAGATCGAAAAGAATCTCAGGCGTATGCACGTCGACCTTCATTTCCGGATAAGCCGCCAGGATGGCCGCCCCGAGATCTGCATCAATCTCCATCGACTGCTTCGGAAAGTTTTTGTCGATACGGCGTGCCTTAACTTTAAAGGTCGCCTTGCATCCGGGATGTTCGCGCGCAATATAATCCAGCATATCCTTTTCAAGTTTTTCATAATCCCCCGTATCGTAAATGACAACCGGGCAGATACCGACAATGCCGAAGACATGGCCGAGCGCAGTGACAGTCTCATCATAATCCCAGGTTCCTGCACAATTCACATAGATCCGTCCCCGTTCTTTTCGAACCGTAAAGTCTCCTTCGATTTTCTCCAGAGCAAGGCGGATCTGCTTTGCAAGGGCATCCTCGAAAATATGCCTGTTATCGCCCTTAATCCCTATTTCGCCGTATTTAATTAAAAATGAATCGTACATACCGTTTCCTCAGCTTTCTGCAAAAATCCCGACGGGTTGAGCCGTCTTCCATGATCCGGGGGCAAAACTTAAAAATCCTCAGCCGGCCTTCCGTACTTTTAAAGTCATACATCCAAAGGTCTCAGCCCCTCAAATTCAATCCAGCAGGATAAGCGCCATGAAGACCAGATCTTTGCTTCCCGCATTCTCAATGCCATGACCACGTCCGTTTCCCGTCAGCGTCACATCTCCGGGTTTCACGTTCCGTTTTGTTCCGTTATCATCAAAAAGGCCTTCTCCGCTCAGGAAATAAAAGCACTCCGCTTCTCCCGCATGCGTATGATATCCGATAGAGCAGCCCGGTGCAAGAGTAACCTTTGCATAAAGCCTGCATTTACTTCCCAGGGCTTCATCCTTCAGGACATGCTCCAGGACAACTTCGCCGTTTCCGCCCTTCATATTCTTCCGTATCTCTTTCGTCGTTTCCATCCCTTCAGCTCCTCTGCCATAATCTTTTATTTTCTTTCGTTTTCTTTTATTTTCTTTCATTTTTATACGGTGCGGGTAAAAAATACATGTCGACGCCATGACGCTTCAGGACAAAGAAGTTCTCACTTTCTGGAATACCGCCTGAGACGCGGCAGAACCTCTTTCAGGACGTTCAGCGTCTCATCCACCTCTTCCGCGGTATTAAGATCCGAAAAGCTGAAGCGTACAGAAGCCTGTGCCTCCTCTTTAGGTGCGTGGATTGCCGTCATTGTCGGCGAAGCCGCCCTTTTATGCGTAGAACATGCCGAGCCGGAGGAAATATAAATTCCGTGATCCTCCAGCGTATGCAGAAGGACTTCCGCACCGACGCCCAGGAATGCGGCGTTGACAATATGCGGCGCGCCTTCTCTTCCGCGTATTCCGTGGATCACCGTACCGTCAAGCCGGGAAATCCCGGCTTCCAGAT
>DCDB01000340.1 GCA_002316215.1 Lachnospiraceae bacterium UBA1066
CATAATTCCCGCATTCCGGGCAGCTGTAAGAGCAGCTAAATCTGTGTGAGCCATCACTTTGTTTATAATGAAGTGATGTGTCAAAAAGACTGCATATGAAAGACCTGCCATCCATGTAAAGAATCTCATTACAACCTTATTCCTGATCAAGCTTCCGATCCAGGCCAGAAGAACAAAGAAAGATATGCCTACCAGCAACACTTGAAGTACATGAGTAAACGGCATTGTCACAAAAGAAGAAAGCACCAAAAAAGCCAGCGCAATGAGTGGAACGGTTAATGGCATTTTTTTGAAATACTTCATCATATACATGCCAAACATAAACTCCGGCAGGCACACCGTAGGAAGCAGATTCAGAATGACCGGGGGATTTATGTATATCGTCAGGGCAAATAAAAAAACAGCAACTGCTCCGGTCACGATCGGATGCTTCAGCAATGCAACCCTTAGAAACGGGAACAGAATATAGAAAACAATAATAAGGCCTAAAAACCATTCCCCGATAACCGGCCAGGCAGGTACCGCACCCTTAAAAAAGCTTTGCACATACATATCAAAACCAAAGATCGTAAAGATAAAGTACCGAAATGGAGCAAGCTTTTCGAAACCGCCGTCCATCACACACTGTATCAGATAAAAAAAAGATCCACGCGAACCAGAACATTGGAAATATCGAAAGAAAGCGCTTCCTATAGAAGATTTTCAGATCCAGCTTATTTTCATAAACATACATAAGTGCAGCGCCTGAAATCATCAGGAAAACGGAACTTCCGATATCGCCTATGTAAACTCCTGCGATATAAAGCGGTATGAGGCAAAGATCCGTTCTGCCTGCTGCTGCAATTGGGTATTCATAATGATCTATGAAAATAATCATTATTGCCGCAGCCTTTATAAAATCCAAATAAAAAATCCGTTCCCTTTTTCTTTCCATTATCTCATTCATGTGAATAATCTAACACAGTTGCATAAAAAAAGGAAGAGCTAATTTGCTCTTCCCTTTTCCTCAAATCATCTTATTTTGCGTAGTCAACAGCCCGGCTTTCACGTATTACACTAACCTTTATCTGTCCGGGATATTCAAGCTGTGCCTCGATCTGCTTCGAGATATCTCTTGCAAGAAGCACCATCTCTGAATCGCTGACCTGTTCCGGAACGACCATAATACGTACTTCCCTGCCTGCCTGGATGGCAAATGATTTCTCTACACCCTTGAAGCTGTTCGTAATATCTTCAAGCTGCTTAAGCCTGTTGGTATAGGTGTCAAGCGTCTCACGCCTTGCTCCCGGCCTGGCGGCTGAAATAGCATCCGCAGCCTGTACCAGACATGCAATAAGTGATGTAGGCTCAACATCGCCATGGTGGCTCTCAACAGAATTTATAACAGTTTCACTCTCTTTGTATTTTCTGCAAAGATCTGCTCCGATCTGGATATGGGAACCTTCAACTTCATGATCAATCGACTTTCCGATATCATGAAGAAGTCCCGCCCTCTTAGCCAGACGGATATCGCATCCGCATTCGCCGGCCATAAGACCTGACAGCTCAGCCACCTCAATGGAATGCTTAAGGGCATTCTGTCCATAAGACGAACGGAAACGCATCCTGCCCAGGAGCTTGATAAGTTCCGGATGCAGGTTATGTACACCGACTTCAAATGCAGCGGCTTCACCATCTTCACGCATTTGATTGTCGACTTCCTTCTTTGCCTTCTCAACCATCTCTTCAATTCTGGCCGGATGGATTCTTCCGTCAACAATAAGCTTTTCCAGCGCAATTCTGGCAACTTCACGGCGGATCGGATCAAAACCGGAAAGAACGACTGCCTCAGGCGTATCGTCGATAATCAGATCAACGCCCGTCATTGTTTCAATCGTACGGATGTTGCGTCCTTCTCTTCCGATAATACGGCCTTTCATTTCGTCATTGGGCAGCTGTACAACAGAAATTGTTGTTTCAGATACATGATCAACAGCACATCTCTGAATCGAATTAACAACAATTTCGCGTGCCTTTTTATCCGCTTCATCTTTCGCCTGTTCAACAAGCTCCCGATAAAGCTTCGCGACATCAACCTTTACATCGTCCTGCACTTTCTTGAGAAGGAAATCCTTTGCTTCTTCAGAAGTCATGCCGGAGATTCTCTCCAATTCATGTACTGCCATTTCAAGCTGTTCATCAACACTTTGCTGCTTTTTCTTTAACTCTGTTTCTTTTGCTGCATAGTCCGCTTCCCGTTTCTCCATAGCATCTGTTTTACGATCCAAAGCATCTTCCTTGGACTGGATACGTCTTTCCTGCTTAGAGATTTCCGCTCTTCTGTCCTTGATTTCCTTGTCGACATCATTCTTCGCCGCCAAAGATTGTTCTTTCACCTCAAGAAGAGACTCACGCTTCTTAGTTTCAGCTGTCTTAATAGCATCATCAATGATGCTTCTCGCCTTTTCCTCAGCCGTGCCGATTTTCTGTTCATCCATTCTTGTCTTGCTGGCAATAGCTGATTTCCACGTGATCGGAAGTGCGATGATAAGGACTACGATAATAATGATCCAAACAAATACTGGCATCGTAGGAGCACCTCCATAATATTAAGTTTTCATTGTACAATAATACAACTCTATAACTATATATTGTTTTTAGTTTTATGTCAAGCGGAAGGTCGGCTCAATAACAGTATATATAAGCGGAAAATTTGCTTAACAGCAATGGAAGTCCTGTCCGATGACGGACATAATATCGCTGCTGCTAAAGCCCTGACGGGAAAGGTACGAAGCAACCCTTGAAATGTTCTTAGGATCCGCCATATCAAGCGTTTTTGCTTTTTTCTCTGCCAGCTTCCTTATCAGTTCTCTCTCGTCATAATTGCCTGCAATCTCAAAAGCCTCTGAAATTATTTCCTTAGACAGGCCCTTCTTCTGCATATCAAACCGAAGCCTGGCTTTGCTTTTCCGGTCGCAGTATGTCTCTATATAGCGCTTTGCATACTTTCTATCATCTAAATATCCGAAGCCTCTGACATAATCCATTGTTTCAGTTATCACAGACTCCGGATATCCTGTTTTTTTCAGTTTATCATAGAGTTCTTTTTCTGTACGGTCCATATCTGTAAGAAGATATAGAGCACGTTTTTTAGCTCTGATAAGATCATCCATTTTCTGTTCAATCCTGCTGCAGGCTTAACGGTTAACTAAGATCCGAAGATACAGAGTCTGTCTTCTGAGCCCCGGAGCCTGCTCCGGAAGCGTTCTTCCCTCCGTCAGCGTCTTCTGCCGGACTGCTTTCCGAAGCCCCGTCCGCCGTATTGCTCCCTGCAGCTTTGGTCTCTGCTGCTTTTCCGGCTGAGGCTTTGCTTTCCGCCGTACCACCTGACGTCCTGCCCTCTTGCGCTTTGCTGCCTGAATTTCTGCTGCCTGACGCCTTGCTTACCGCTGCTTTGCCTTCTGCCGTATTGCTTCCCGCACTCCTGCCTTCATCATTCCTGTCCGAAGTCCCGCCTGCCGTATCAGTCAGTCCATATGCCTTTCTGACCTTTTCTTCCACTTCACTCATAACAGCAGGATTTTCTTCAAGATACAATTTCGCATTTTCGCGTCCCTGCCCTATTTTATCGCCGTTATAAGCAAACCAGGCGCCGCTCTTTTCAACAATGTCATTCTCGACGGCCAGATCCAGAATATCTCCGGAACGGGATATTCCTTTGCCAAACATGATGTCAAACTGAGCTTCTTTGAAGGGAGGAGCAACTTTATTCTTGACTACTTTGATACGCGTCCTGTTCCCGATGACGTCACCGCCGGCCTTAAGCGTCTCAATCCTGCGCACATCAAGCCTGATGGAGGCATAAAACTTCAGTGCGCGCCCACCGGTCGTTGTTTCCGGATTTCCGAACATGACCCCGATTTTTTCCCTGAGCTGATTGATAAAGACAACAATGCATTTCGTCTTACTGACCGTCGCCGTAAGCTTCCGCAGTGCCTGGCTCATCAGCCTTGCCTGAAGCCCGACATGAGAATCGCCCATCTCACCGTCGATTTCGGCCTGCGGCGTAAGCGCCGCTACAGAGTCGACGACAATAATATCAACAGCGCCGGATCGCACCATTGTCTCTGTAATTTCAAGAGCCTGTTCTCCTGAATCCGGCTGTGAAATATACAGATTGTCAATATCAACTCCGATGTTTTTCGCATAATTGGGATCCAGTGCGTGCTCTGCATCTACAAAACCCGCAATGCCGCCCCGCTTTTGCACTTCTGCAACCATGTGAAGGGCAACCGTCGTTTTACCGCTTGATTCAGGACCGTATATCTCAATGATTCTTCCTTTCGGAATACCTCCGAGCCCCAGTGCAATATCCAGAGACAGAGAACCCGTGGGTACAGTCTCGACATTCATATGTGTTTCGGAATCACCGAGTTTCATAACGGCACCTTTTCCGAACTCTTTCTCAAGATGCCCAATGGCCGCCTCCAAAGCACGTTCTTTCTCCGTGCGTTCTTTATCAACTGTTTTATCCATCATTCTACCTGCCGTTTCTGAAGTATTCTGATTTTTCAATTATTAATCTCCCTTTACGCTAAGCGAACATTTGTTCGCTTCTATAGGTACAATACTACAACATTTTCTAAATGTCAACCGGTTTATACTTCAGCCCGTGCTTTTATTCACCGGCTTTTTCCGACTGCCGTTTTATCGGCACTTCCACATAGGCATCACCTCCTTAACAGGCAAAAAACGACATGACATAATAAATCTATTAAAAAAATTGATTTGAAAGATAAATCGCCGGAAAGGCGAATGAAGGAAAAAGAATAAAGCAAAGAGGATAAATTGATTGAAAAGATAGAAATCCAGAGATAAAAGATCAAAAAATAAAGATCAAAGGATAAAAGACCGGAAGTCAAAAGACCGGAAAATAAAGATCAGAGAAAAAACGGTTAAAGGAAAAAGCTCAATAGATAAAGATCAAAGAACAAAGATTAAAGGATAAAGATTA
>DCDB01000012.1 GCA_002316215.1 Lachnospiraceae bacterium UBA1066
CTTACGGGTAATCCCGGACTCCCGCCGACTGTCCCAGACCCCGGGCTACCCGTAAAAACCTGATTTCTTTTTCTCTTACGGGTAATCCCGGACTCCCGCCGACTGTCCCAGACCCCGGACTACCCGTAAAACTTGATTTCTTTTTCTCTTACGGGTAATCCCGGACAATTCCTAGATTCCTCGCACTGCGAGCTGCCAAAAAGCGCTATAAAGAAGACTGAGCGACGAAAATGCAGGACAAATTAAAGCATCAAAGTTATCAAAAAACCCTCTTAGTAAAAATATTATCTTATTGAACAAAGGACAAAAGTGAATGACAAGCGAAATCCAGACAAGTGAATTTCAGACAAGCGAAATCCAGACAAGCGAAATCCAGACAAGCGAAATCCAGACAAGCGAAATCCAGACAAGCGAAATCCAGACCATTGTAAGTGTCAATCTCCCTGCGGATGAAAAGCTGAACATTAAAAAGCACCGCCTTTCATCCGGGGAAGGCAGACGCATCAGCATCGTGACCGGCATCCACGGCGATGAGCTGGAAGGACAGTTCGTCGTATATGAACTGAGCCGGCGGATTGCAGAGCATCCGGAATTCCTGCACGGAACAGTCGATCTCTATCCTGCTGTGAATACCATGGGAATCGACAGCATCACCCGCGGAATCCCTGCATTTGACCTTGACATGAACCGCATTTTCCCCGGAAGATATGACGGCGACATGAACGAATTTCTGGCCAGCCAAATCATTGATAATCTTAAGGGTTCCGACCTCTGCATCGATATTCACGCAAGCAATATCTATCTCACAGAAATCCCGCAGATCCGGATCAACGAGATTACCCGCGACGAACTTCTCCCTCTTGCTATTCTGGCAAATGTCGATTTTGTCTGGATCCACGGTGCTTCCACCGTCCTCGAATCGACGCTTGCCTACAGCCTGAACCACATCGGAACCAAAACGCTGGTCGTGGAAATGGGCGTGGGAATGCGTATCACTTCCGAATACGGCCTTCAGCTTACCGAAGGCATCCTGAATCTGATGCGTGTGCTCGGAATCTGGTCAGGACCGGTAAATGAAATACGTACGCCGGTTATCAGCCAGGCTCCGGATGACGTTATCTTCCTCAACGCGCCGGTGTCCGGCATTTTTATGAAGTCCGTCCGTCACGGCTCACATCTTAAAAAGGGCGAAAAAATCGGCAGCATTATCAATCCCATGAAAGGATCCGTCCTGCAGGAAGTGCTTTCTCCGGCCGACGGCTGGCTGTTTACCATCCGCGAATATCCCGTGGTCAGCGAAGGCTCGCTCATGGCACGCATCCTCCGGGAGAATTCAAAAAATGATCCGAGGAAAGGCTGATGTGTCAGTATGAAAGAAGAAACAATTTTCCGAATTGAAGGACTTTACCGGGATGACTTCCGTGTAAGAGGTTTTTTCTTCGGTGAAGGAGAGAAGGCTCTCTGCGTGACAGGAAGTACACGGGGAAATGAAATGCAGCAGCTTTACTGTGCGTCGCAGCTGATCCAAAAGCTTCGCCGGCTGGAAGAAGCCGGACGTCTTGTGCCGGGCAAACAGATTCTGGTACTGCCGTGCCTGAACCCTTACAGCATAAATGTCAAAAAGCGTTTCTGGCCGATTGACAACACGGATATCAACCGGATGTTCCCGGGATACGAGGAAGGAGAAACGACGCAGCGCATCGCAGGCGGAGTCTTTAACATCATCCGGGACTATGCGATGGGGATCCAGCTGGCTTCATTTTACATGCCCGGAATCTTCGTTCCGCACATCCGCATGATGAAAACGGGATTTGAAGACGTAGAGCTGGCATGCAGATTCGGAATGCCTTATGTCATCCTGCATCATCCAAGGCCCTTCGATACCGCAACGCTCAACTACAACTGGCAGATCTGGAACACAAAGGCATTTTCACTGTACACTACGGTGACGGCTGAAATTGACCGAAAAAGCGCCGCAGATGCTGTCGATGCCATCCTCCGCTTCATGTCCGCCGCAGGGCTTCTGAACGCTGACATTCCCGGCGGGTTTGTTTCCCGCGTCATGGACGGGGAAGACACCGTTCCTGTCCGGGCTGCGGATGCGGGATTTATGGAAGCCAAAGTAACCGTCGGCGAACATGTAACGGCAGGACAGACCCTGGCATTTATCACAGATTCCTACACAGGGGAACTGCGACAGGAACTTACTGCACCGGAAGCCGGCATTGTAGGCTTCATTTACGATGCCGCCATGGTTTATCAGGATACCGCGGTCATCAAGCTCCTGCGGGATCCTGAGGCATACTGCTGAAGTAACTCTTATTAAGATATAGAGATTGATTTCATAAAGAAATTCAGTTATAATTTTGTTATGGAAAGGAGGCGATATTCATGCCGACAATCAAATCCAGTGCCGATCTCCGAAACAGCTACAATGATATCTCTGCGCTCTGCCATACTTATTCCGAGCCGGTCTTCATTACAAAAAACGGCAAAGGTGATCTGGCAGTTATGAGTATTGAAACTTATGAAGCTATAAACGGAAAGCTTGAACTATATTCTGCAATCTCCGAAGGCCTCGATGATGTTACGGCCGGACGGACACGTCCGTTTTCTGATGCAATGAAGGATTTCAGAAAGCGGAGGGCTGCCGATGACAAAAACTTATGATCTTTATATCACCCGTGCCGCCGAACATGATATTCAGGAAGCAACGGACTACATTGACCATACGCTCCTGAATCCCTCTGCCGCCGATACCCTGCTTGAAGAAGTGGACACCGCGGCCGCCGGACTTGCTTCTACTCCCGGGAAATACCCTTTTGCCGATGACCGGGTTCTTCGTTCATGGGGAGTTCATTTTATATTAATAAGAAAGTATCTCTTTTTTTACATCATCCGAAATGATCTGAATACTGTCTATATTATTCGTTTCTTGCATTCCAGGCGACATTGGATTTCAATTCTTCATGAGGGAATCTCCTTCGATTAAGAATATAAGAGAAATCCAAGTTAAAAAATCAACTGTCTCTTGCCGAATATAAAACGGACATAAAAGAAGGCTATACAAACTGCAAAAGTAAAATGCTCTTCCAGCGAAGACCCATGTGGCAGCTTTACGTTCAGATGCGCCTGATCAGCGCCCACACGCCCATCATCAGGGAATGCGGGATAAATTTCGCTACGATCCGGTGCAGCGTACAGATAATGCCGGGCGTCGCAACGGGCAGATTGAGCCGGCTTGCACAGAGCGCCATCGCAGCCACGCTGTGTTTTTTCGACCCCAGCGGAAAATGCCGGATATACCGGCTGTTCTTTGTTTTCTGTGCCACGCCGATAAATTCCGTGTCCTTAATCCAATAGGGACAGACGGCCGTCACATGGATTCCCGTCCCCAGAAGCTCAATCCGAAGAGCCCTGGAATAGCGATACAAAAAGGCCTTTGTTGCCGCGTAGGTATCCAGATACTGCATCGGCTGAAAAGCGGCGGTTGAGCATATTTCCAGGACGCGGCTGCCTTTTCCCATATACGGAATCGACCTCTGTGTAACGGACATGGCCGCCCGGCAGTTGAGATCCACCATCCGTTCATTTTCTTCCGGTGAAATGTCCCGGAAGCTCCCGATTTTTCCGTAGCCCGCAGCATTTACGAGGAACATAATGTGCGGTTTTTCCGAGGCAAGAAGCTCCGAAAATCCGGAAAATGTTTCCGGCTCCGTAAGATCCCACGCAAAGACCCGAAGAGGCGTATGCACTTCTTCCTGCAGCGCCGCCATACGTTCTCTGCGCCGCGCAATCACCCAAATTTCATCCAGTTTCTCATGTTCGTCCAGCTGTTTCACAAACTCCGCGCCCAGGCCGCTGGAAGCTCCGGTTACAATTGCTATTCTTTTATCCATTCTGTCTGCTCTTTCTTTAAAAATCCGTTAGAGGCTTATCGTGTCAAAACCTCAGTCTGCTCTTTCTTTTATAAATCTGTTAGAGGCTGATCGGGCAAAGCTCTCATTTTCGCTTCGCCGCCGCAATCAGCAGGCCATATAGTACACCGAAAGTAACTCCCGCAATCGGCCAAACGATCCAGGTTCTTTCCCAACTCCGTGAAATGAAACTCCATCCCAGATACACGGCTGTCGCCGTCCCCCAGTAAGCTCCCGGGAACCAGGAGATTCTCTTTCCGGCCGCTTTATTCTCCGGAGTATAACTGTCTTCCTGAAGTAATTTTTCATAACTTTCATTTACCATTCTGTTTTTTACGAAGAGGTATACGGCACATCCGACGGCAAGAAGCAACAGGCAGACACCGAAAGCCGAAGCATCCGGAATCACATTTTCAAATGCTCCCAAAATCACCACCGGGATAATACCGACAATAATAAGGATCACACCTGCCGCCACGCTCAGGCGATAAGTGTTCTCGAAACTTTCCCTCCTGCGCATGACAGCAGCCTCGACGCCGTACTGCAGGGAAATTTCATCCGTATCCAGAAAATCAAATTTCTCTGTCTTCTGCCCTTTTACCACAAAGATAAAAACAGCCGCGGCGACCATAATAAGCAGCACGGTAAGACCGACCGTATCCGGCACTTCCTTCGCTGTCCGAAGTATCCCGATTTCTGCAAGCTCATCGAGAAGAATCAAAAGGATTGAAGACCAGATACACAGAGCCACTCCCAGAGCTATGTCATGGGACTCTTTCTGTACCAGATCCATGTATTCTCCGGCTTCCTCGAGCGTGACCGGCCTTCCCGGAGCAATCTGTATTTCGCTGCCGTCATCCGCCGGATTCACTCCCGCCAAAAGGGCCACCTGATTGTCCGGGACATCATCCTTTAAAAGATAGTCCGTGCTCACGCCGAATAACTCGCTCAGCTGGACGATCTTCGTAATATCCGGAATCGCAGCCGCGGATTCCCATTTGGAAACAGACTGTCTCGAAACATTCAGCTTATTCCCCAGTTCTTCCTGCGACCACCCCGCCCGCTTCCGCAGGCTCATTATCTTTTCTGAAAGTATCATGACATATCCTCCATCCATTCGACCCGATAAGACCGGGCGCACTGTTTTTGATGGATTCAGTGTATCGAAACGTCCGGGTTGCGTCTACCAACCGGACTTGGAAATCTGTCAACCAGAAGTTGCGGAAGCCGGAAAACCGGGATTAAACAGGGATTTCCGTTTCCGGCGTCACATTTCCGATATCTCATTCCCAGTGTCAGACAAACGATCACCTATTTTATAAACACTATCTTCAGCAGCAAACGGATGCCTTTCACTGCTGACATATTGATGATTTGATTTAATGCGAATCGGAATAGCTCCAGTCATATCGTTATTATCTGTCCAAAGTTCACATTGAGTCATAACTGTTTGAACAGCATCATCCATTCCTTCGGGCGGATAATGATGCTGTTTCAGTAAACGCTTAATCATCATACGCATCTTTGCTCTTGCAGAATCACGTTTCTGCCAATCAATCGTACGATTTTTTCTCAAAGTCTCTGTCAATTCTTTCGTGATAGCTATAAGCTCATCATTTTTATAAAAATCTTTTATCGCTTCCGGCTTGGTAAGTGCATCATAAAAAGCCAATTCATCTGATGACAGTCCCAGATCATCACCA
Organism: Lachnospiraceae bacterium UBA1066; assembly: GCA_002316215.1. Lineage (GTDB taxonomy): Bacteria > Bacillota > Clostridia > Lachnospirales > Lachnospiraceae > Chordicoccus. Next base: position 5,621 of record DCDB01000012.1, read on the forward strand.
GATTTCTTCGCATCTGATATCTGCTTAGCGAGTTTGAGAAGTTCCTCTATCACCTGTTCATTCGTCAGCATACCATTCAGATATTTATTCATAACTGCCTGAATAATATCACTGAACTTTTCGGATTTCACTATATTAGTCCTTTTATAAATCTGCACCTGTTCCGCAATCAGTTTTTTCAAAAGTTCGACTGCAAGAT
>DCDB01000354.1:0-287 GCA_002316215.1 Lachnospiraceae bacterium UBA1066
GCGCGAAGCGCTGAAGAAAATACGCCACAGAATACCTGAGGCGGAAAACTTTATCAGGAGCCGGCATACACTTTCCGGGGTTTTGCGCATTCACTCAGCACCGCACCGCCGATAATGAGCGCTGCACCAAGCCATTGAAGCGGAAACATGACCTCGTGCAGGAAAACTGCCGAGAAAAAAACCGCTGACATCGGTTCAAGGTAGCCGCATACGGCAACTGTCTGGACCGGAAGCGCACTGATCGATGAGAAATAAAAAAAGCAGCCGATCCCGGTATTCAGCAGTGC
>DCDB01000354.1:392-3280 GCA_002316215.1 Lachnospiraceae bacterium UBA1066
CATCCCGGTATTCAGCAGTGCAAGCCACAGGATCCACGGCCAGCTGCCGGCAGGGATCGCCATTTTAAGCGCACCGCGGCAGCCCATATAAACGGTCACGGCCAGGGCCGTAAAGAATAACTGTAAAACGGCATTTTCCGTACCGACAATTTTTTTCGAACATTTATTAAGGACAATCAAAGCCGCGTAGGAAAATGAAGACAGGACTGCACAAATAAGTCCTGTGGCATTAATCCCGTCTTTTGCGGCAAAACCGTTGATCAGGATTGCTCCGGCAAGTGCGGACACCAGGGCTATTAATTTTACCATCGTCAGCTTATCTTTAAAAAGCACAATTGAAACTGCAACGGCAATTGCCGGGCCGCAGTAATTGATAATGATGCTGAGGCTTACACCGATCTGCCTGAAAGCTTCAAAAAGAAAAAGCCAGTTTGCCGCCATCGCAACGCCGGATGCCGCTATGAACATCAGATCTTTTTTATGGGAAAATGCCGTAAATCTGTGTCCTGTCACCAAAAACAGCGCAACCAGCAAGACGCTGCCGAGAACAGACCGTAAAAAAACGATTTCATAACTCGTCAATGCTATATGGCTGGCAATAATACCGTTTGAGCCGAATAACAATAATCCGGCCAGATATTTCAAAAAGTCTTTTTTCATTTTCACTCTCTTTTTAGTATTCCGTACGAAACGGCAAGGGCGGCTGCCTGAAACTTTGTTTCATACCGCCGGTGTTCCTGTGTGAACCGGCTCCGCCAGCGCAAGCATATACTTTACAGCCTTTCTGCTTGAAAACTCACTAAAAGCAGTATATCATCTGTCTATAAATCATAAAAGCGAATGTTTATCATGAATTGCATTATAAAATCAGATATAAAAAGGAGTCCTCATGGATGCAAATCTCCTTAAATATATGGCTTTTGTCAAGACTGTGGAATATGGCAGTTTTACAAGAGCGGCGGAAATGCTGCACTATTCCCAATCCGGTATCAGCCGCATGATTTCTGATCTGGAAAATGAATGGCACATTTCGCTCCTGGAACGCAGCCGTTCCGGTGTGCGTCTTACTTCCGACGGTATGAAACTACTGCCGATGGCAAAAAGCCTCTGTTCCGAATATCAAAAGCTGGAAATGCAGGTAGACGAATTGAACGGCCTGCAGTCCGGGCTCATCCGCATCGGCACCTTTTCAAGCGTCGCGACACACTGGCTTCCCCAGATTATCAGGGAGTTTCAAAAAAGCTATCCCAACATCGACTATGAGCTGCTTTTAGGCGATTATACCGAAATTGAAGAATGGATTGCGGAGGGGCGTGTGGACTGCGGCTTTCTCCGGCTTCCGACGCGCCCGGAGTTTGAGACAATTTTTCTTGAGCAGGACAAACTGCTCGCCATCCTGCCGGAAGATCATCCTCTGACAAAACTGGATAAAATCCCCATAGCCGCACTTAGCGAAGAACCCTTCATGCTTTTGGAAAAAGGTGCCAAGGCGGAAATCTCCGGGATTTTTGAACGCGCCGGCCTCACGCCTCACGTACAATTTACCACCTGGGACGACTATGCAGTGATGTCTATGGTGGAAAACGGCTTAGGTGTCAGCATCCTTCCGCAGCTGATCCTCCGGCGTATTCCGTACCGCATCGTTGCAAAAGAACTGGACGTGCCCGCCTGCCGCAAGATCGGTTTTGCCCTGCGGAACAAAAAGACGGCATCCGTCGCCGTAAAACGCTTCCTTGAATATTTGCCTTACAGATAAACGCTCTAAATACTTTTATGAACGATATAAGTAAACGAAAAGTTTCTTTTTCAGAAGTTGTCGAAGACCTCCTCCGTTTTTGTACTTATTCGGTCAGATTTCTTCAATTTTTATCTGCGGCAGGATTTTCTCCATATCGCACATCCTGAAAAATCCCGTTTCTTCCCTCATAGCAGAAGCCGCCGATATCGCGCTGGCTTTTCGCAGGATTTCCGGCACCGGAAGGTTTTCGGAAAAACCGATGGCAAAACCGGCAATCATCGAATCGCCGCAGCCCACCGTATTGACCGCATCAATCTTCGGAACCCTCGCTCGGAAAATGCCTTCATCGCATACGACAAAGGAACCGTCTGCCCCGAGCGAAACAGCAACAACCGGGATTCCGCGGCTGTGCACTTCTCTGGCAGCTTCAACCAAATCTTCCATCCGGTTGACCTTCCTGCCTGTCAGCATCTTGATTTCATCCCCGTTCGGCTTGATCATGGTCGGACAGGCCTCGATTCCCATCGTCAGCAGCTTTCCGCTCGTATCCAGAATCACTTTCTTCCCATTTTCCTTCACAATACGGACCAGCCTCTGGTAAGCCGTCCCGTCAAGTCCGCGCGGTACGCTTCCGGATATCTCTACAATATCCGCCTGTTTCACCAGCTCCTTAAAATGCTTCTCAAATCCGGAAAAATCTTCTTCCGAGACCGTAAAGCCCGGCTCCAGGAATTCTGTCTGCTTCTGATTCTTCTTATCCCAGATATTAATACAGGAACGGCTCTCTCCTGCCACACGGTAAAATGCAGACCGGATACCCAAAGGCTTCAGCGCCTCTTCGATATAGCTTCCTGCATGCCCGCCGATAAAACCTGTCGCCACGACCTCTGCCCCCGCAATGGCCGCAGGCTTTGAAACATTAAGTCCCTTGCCGCCCGGCGTATAAGTGCACTCCTTTACCCGGTTTACCTCTCCAGTCCTGAATTCGTCCACAACATATCTTTTATCAATAGATGCGTTCAAAGTCACCGTCAAAATCATTGCTGTTTCCTCCACATTAAATCCGAAACGTTTCGCAATTTGAATTATATCTCTTTTCCCCAGCCCATTCAAGTACGGAGAATTATTTTTTCAGACGTAAGTATACGTC
>DCDB01000304.1 GCA_002316215.1 Lachnospiraceae bacterium UBA1066
GGCGGGCTTTCGGGAGCTTTTATTCCCGTAAGTGAAGACCAGGGCATGATTGAGGCCGTGGAAGCCGGGGCTCTTACTCTTGAAAAGCTGGAGGCGATGACCTGCGTCTGCTCGGTGGGACTTGATATGATTGCGATTCCGGGGGATACCTCTGCAGCAACAATTTCCGGCATTATTGCCGATGAAATGGCCATCGGGGCCGTTAACCAGAAAACGACAGCCGTCCGTCTCATTCCTGCGATCGGAAAATCAGTCGGAGATTCCGTTGAATTCGGCGGCCTTCTGGGCCATGCACCGATCCTGCCGGTCAACACTTTCTCCTGTGAGAACTTTGTCAGCCGAAGCGGCCGGATACCGGCACCCATCCACAGCTTCAAAAACTAAAGATAAAGAATACCGCAATAAAAAAGTGCTTCCGGATAGCTGTTTTTCGGCTTCCGAAGGCACTTTTTTGTATAAAATATCATCAGCGCATTACCTGTAAAGCTTAAACATAAAAATCTACATTTATACCTTTACAATTTCCTTGGACAGTGTGTTTACGAAAGGCTGTCCCGATTTCTGCGAACGTACGGTTTCATACAGGTTTGAAACGCGTGTTTCTTCGTCAAAAAGCCTTCTCGCCTCGGGCGAAAGAGCAGCGCTTTCCGATGACGGCCGCAGGATCACGGGAATAGAAGAAGATTTTCTCATTTCAGAAATAAGATCCTCGGAAGAAGCCTTGAAGCCAAGCACCTGTGTGCTGAGTGCAATTTCCGAAGGATCGCGTTTAAGGATACCGAGCACAATGTGGAGAAGCGCACGGTTGATATGTGTCATTGTAATTGATTTGGACTTAATCGTGTCTGCGAATTCCTCGTAGTTCCGGAAAAGATTTCTTTTATTGATGATCGTATTCGCAAGATCTTCGGTTACATCCTGATAGCGTGCAAGGACAGCAGGATCATTTTCTTTCCAGAGACGGTCGGCAAGAAGCAGGGAATAATCCTGTATGGTCGTGATGCCGTAAAAACCGATATCTTCCTTCAGGACATTAAAGGAAAGCGGCGGAATTGACCCGTCAAGTCCCGGAACGGAAGTTCCGGTGATCAGGGCATGACGCACAGCAGCAGCCGACGACAGCTTTCCGATAACACTTTCATCCTGATGCGGCGCGCCTTCCCTTGAAATTGTCCAGGGAACAATTTTTGAACCCGTTTTCAGGATGGCCTTTAAATACTCAACGCCGAGGATGTTGTTCGGGCCGTTCAGTACATCGGCAAATTCAGGAAGCGCCTCCGCGCGCGCTTTTGCAAAGGAAAGACCATTCTTAAGTCCTTCATGAAGCTTTGCGCTGAAGGAGTCTGATTCCTGGTGCAAAGCCCTTGCGGCCTCCTGCATGCGTTCCAGATCTCCGCATTCGGAACCGAACATAAGAGTGTCAATACAGTTAAGATCTGAGAGCAGGCGGATAGCATTTTCCGCAAAACCTTCTGCCGATGAGGTGGCAAAACGCGTCGGATAATTCAGGACGGCATCGGCGCCGCCAAGCAGTGCCATTTTAGCGCGTACATGTCTTGCCGTAATCGCAGGAGCACCGCGCTGTACATAATCGCCGCTCATAAGAATTACGACTCGGTCAGCGCCTGTAAGCTCCCGTGCCTTTCGGATTATCAGTTCATGGCCGTTATGAAACGGATTAAATTCAGCAATGATTGCAACAGTTTTCAATTTCCCTACCTCCGGTGTCATGATACATTGGATTTTAATTTTCCTGACGCTGAAGCTGTCTAAAACCAGTACAGCATCTTAAAAATTCATTCGTGCTTTTCCATTATACCAGATTTTTAAAAACTGTATAGTGCCCTGTTTCTCCGTAAATACATAAAAAGCCTTGTTCCCCTAATTTTTGAAGCGTATAATAAATCTGAATTATTAAAAAATAATTTAGCCGGTTTATATTATTGAAAGGAGAATTGGAATGTCATTTATCGATGGAATCAAAGAACGTGCCAAAGCGGACAAGAAGCGTATTGTCCTGCCGGAATCAGAGGATGAGAGAACCTATAAAGCAGCCCAGCAGATTTTAAAAGAAGGGTTTGCAGATCTTATCATCGTCGGATCAGAAGAAGCAGTTAAGAAAAACAGTGAGGGCTATGATATTTCGGGTGCATTGATCGTTGATCCTGCAACATCGGATAAAACGGCTGCTTATATTGACAAGCTTGTCGAGCTTCGCAAGAAGAAAGGCATGACAAAAGAAGAAGCAACAGACATTCTCCTCCATAAATATCTTTATTACGGCGTCATGATGGTCAAGATGGGAGATGCCGACGGCATGGTTTCCGGTGCCTGCCATTCTACCGCGGATACACTCCGCCCGAGCCTTCAGATCCTGAAGACAAAGCCCGGAACCAAGCTCGTTTCCGCTTTCTTCCTTATGAATGTCCCGGATTGTGAATTCGGGAATAACGGCGCGTTTGTATTCTCGGACTGCGGCCTTAACCAGAATCCTACGGCTGAGGAACTTGCAGCCATCGCTGAGTCATCCGCTGCCTCTTATAAGGCACTGACGGGCGACGAGCCGAAGGTAGCCATGCTTTCTTATTCCACGATGGGCTCTGCGAAGCATGACGATGTTACGAAGGTCCAGGAAGCAACTAAGATCGCAAAGGCAGCAAACCCGGATCTGATGCTGGACGGCGAGCTTCAGCTCGATGCCGCCATCGTTCCGTCCGTCGGAGAATTCAAAGCGCCGGGCAGCAAAGTTGCAGGCCATGCGAATACTCTCATTTTCCCGAACCTCGATGCAGGCAATATCGGCTACAAGCTGGTGCAGCGTCTTGCCAAAGCTGAAGCCTATGGCCCGATGACACAGGGAATTGCCGCACCGGTCAACGATCTTTCCCGCGGATGCTCTGCAGAGGATATTGTCGGTGTTGTCGCCATCACGGCTGTACAGTGCCAGCTTAACTAAGGAGAGGTGAAAAATGAAAGTACTTGTTATTAATGCAGGAAGTTCATCTCTTAAGTATCAGCTCATCGATATGGAAGATGAGTCGGTCAAGGCCAAGGGCCTCTGCGAACGTATCGGCATGGAAGGCTCGAAGCTGACGCACAAGGTACCCGGAAAAGCAGACTATGTCGAAAAGCGTGAGATGCCGACGCATAAGACGGCCATGCAGATGGTTCTTGAAGCATTGGTTGATCCCGAACACGGCGTCCTTAAAAACATCAATGACATTTCCGCCGTCGGCCATCGCGTCCTCCATGGCGGCAGCACCTATACGGAGTCAATTCTTGTCGACGACAATGTAAAAAAGGTCATCCGCGAGTGCTTCGACTTAGGCCCGCTGCATAATCCGGCTAACCTCATGGGCATCGAGGCCTGCGAGGCGAATATGCCCGGAACACCCGGCGTCGCAGTTTTCGATACGGCTTTCGGCATGGGTATGGAGCCCTACGCTTACCTCTATGCGATTCCGATGGAATATTATGATAAATACAAGATCCGCCGTTATGGTTTCCACGGTACCAGCCATATGTTCGTTTCCGGCGAGACTATTAAATTCGGAAAACTTCCGGCGGGTCATCAGAAGGTCATTGTCGCCCATCTCGGCAACGGGGCTTCCGTATCGGCCAGTATCGGCGGAAAATGCGTTGATACGTCGATGGGCCTTACCCCTCTTGAGGGTCTTGTCATGGGTACGCGTTCCGGCGATATCGACCCGGCGGTCGTGCAGTTTATCGCCAACCATGAGAACAAGACCGTTGATGAGGTTCTGAACATCCTGAACAAGAAATCCGGCGTTGAAGCACTTTCCGGCATTTCGAGCGATTTCCGCGATCTTTCCAAGGCCGAAGCGGAAGGCAACAAGCGTGCGGCTCTGGCTCTGGCGTCTTTCAAGCACCGCGTTCTAAAATATATCGGTGCTTATATTGCGGAGATGAATGGCTGCGACGCCATCACCTTTACAGCCGGTATCGGAGAAAATGATGCCGCCCTGCGTGAGAGCATCTGCGCGAACCTTTCTTATGCCGGTATTGTCATTGATCCGGAAAAGAATAAGATCCGCGGTAAAAATGTCGAGATTTCAGCGCCCGAATCCAAAATCCGCGTCTTTGTTATTCCGACAAATGAGGAGCTTGCCATCGCACGCGAAACCGTACGTGTTGCAGGACTGAAATAAGAGAAAAGCAGCGGAAAAAAAGTTAAAAAAAGAGCATGGCTGTTAGAAAAAATGGTTGACAAAGCATCTGTTGTCCCTTTATAATGGCTATTGTGTGTTAAGGAGGTGTAACCGATGTCCATTTGTCCGAAGAATAAACATTGTTCTGCAAGACGTGACAAAACGAGGGCGCATTGGAAAATGCAGAACCCGACTCTCGTCAAATGCAGCAAATGCGGAGCGCTTATGATGCCGCACCGTGTCTGCAAAGCCTGCGGATCTTATAATAAACGTGAGATCGTCAAGCAGGGAGAAGAGTAACAATTATAAAACAGGCCAAAAGGCTGCCGCCGCATTCCGGCGGCAGCCTTTTTAGGAATCCGCAATGGAAAAAGTAAGAGTGGCGGTAGACGCTATGGGCGGGGACTATGCGCCATATGCGCCGGTGGAAGGCTGTCTTTCAGCCCTTAGAAAAAGCTGCTGTTTAGAAATAGCCCTGCTTGGGAATGAGCCGCTGATCCGGACCGTACTTGAAAGTTCTTCTTATGACAGAAAGTCCCTGAAAGTTATCGGATGCAGCGAGGCCATCGAAACCTCGGAACCGCCAGCGGCTGCGATCCGCACAAAGAAGGATTCTTCTATTGTGCGCGGAATGAAACTTTTAAAAGACGGCGACGCGGATGCTTTTGTTTCTGCAGGAAACACGGGTGCATTGCTTGTAGGCGGACAGGTTATCGTCGGAAGGCTGAAAGGAGTGGAGCGCGCGCCGCTCGGGGCCTTTCTGCCGACAGAAAAAGGCATGTGCCTTTTAATTGACTGCGGTGCCAATGTCGATGCACGGCCGTCCTGGCTTCTTCAGTTTGCTGAAATCGGATCTGCTTATGCAGAAAATATACTTAAGATAAAAAAGCCGAGAGTAGCTCTTGTAAATATCGGTGCCGAAGAAGAAAAGGGCAGTTCCCTGGTCAGGAAAACATACTCCCTTCTAAAGGATTTCTCCTCTGTTCATTTTACCGGATTCGTCGAATCCGGTGATATTTCCTCAGGCTGTGCGGATGTTATTGTGACCGATGCTTTTACAGGCAATATCATATTAAAGGAATACGAGGGAGTTTCAAAAACCATTTTCCGAATGCTGGGGAAGAAAATTGAATCCTGTTCCGGCGTCGGGAGCAGCAGCTCTTTTTATAAAAATGCGATCCGCCAGGTTTCTGAGGTTTTCGACGTATCATCCTATGGCGGAGCACCGCTTTTAGGACTCAAAGGCCTTGTTATTAAGGCGCATGGAAATTCTTCGGCGCAGGAAATCTGTAATTCAATTATTCAGTGCTGCTCTTTTCATAAGGATGAAGTCAATCTCCGGATTTGCCGGAGACTGGCAGAAGAAGAGGAAGCGCTCCGGAAACTGCATCCGGATCTGTAAGAAAAACAGTAAAAACCCGGTTGAATAAGACAAGGAGGCTGTATGGAATTTTCAAAGATCAGGGATATTACAGCTAATATCCTGAACCTCGATCCCGACGAAATCGGGATGCAGACGACATTTATTGATGATTTGGGTGCTGATTCTCTGGATGTTTATGAGATCGTTACTGCAGTTGAGGACGAGTTTGATATTGAAATAGACCCGGAAGAAACTGAAAAAATCGTAACTGTGGAAGATGCCGTAAATGCTTTGAAAGACGCACAAAAAAAGAATGCAGAAAGTGCTGTCTGAGGCAGCACTTTTTTATTCCGCCAAAAATCAGTAAAAGCAGAAAACGGCAATAGAAATAAGCATAGAAAAATGCATTAGAAATAAGCAATGGAATAAACAACTGAAATAAACAA
>DCDB01000219.1 GCA_002316215.1 Lachnospiraceae bacterium UBA1066
TCCGGGCACAATCCCGGCCCGTCATTTGAATAGATTACACTGACCCTTTCCTGCAGCTTCTCCGGTATCATCATGGAAGCATAAACCGCAAGATTTCCGCCTTTGGAATGACCGCCCACACGTATCACGCTGCATGGAGTTTTTTCCAGAATCAGTTTCAGATAAGCTTCTGCCTGCTGCTGAGCCGCCGTAATCTCATAACTCATATTAAAATCTTCCCGCCAGCCAATCAGTGTTTCATCGGTTCCGCGAAATGCAACATATAACGAATCATCTCCCGGTTCCGCCATAAGTGCGCTGAACTGTTTATTTTGCTCCGGATCAATTACATTCACATATCCGGACAACCTGACTTCTGTAAATCGCTCTGACTTTGCCATCTGCTGCAGCAGATTCGGGTCTGACGGGATCTGCACATCAAGGCTTCTGCCTTCCGCAATCCAGCGTGCTGCAGCTTCGCATACGGTAACACTGCCGCCCTCTGACAATGACGGTACAATTCCGTCCATCTTCAGATAAGAGAGTTCCGCCAGTACCAAATTATCAATTTCGTTAAACGGATGCTCTTTCCACGAGAGATCCCCTCTCCATTGCAGATAAGTCAGAATATTACCCATTTTAAATCAGACCTCCATTATACCTCTGCTGCAATGCTCAGATTGTCGTATGAATCAATTCTATTCTCCCCGGAAGCGGCATCCGGAACAGCTCTCCGGAATTCGACTCAGCTAACTTTCTTATTCAGCAGAAGTCCTGTCCCCATCCGGCATATGAGAAGCGCTGCCATGCAGCCTTCTGCAAAGGCCATCAGCACCAGCATTCTCCCTTCTCTCCATTTGAACATATCAATCAGTTTACAGAAAATCAATGTAAACAGAAACAGGTTTTCTGCCACAGACAGAAACTGTTTGCTTTTTAAATATTTGAAAGCATCTTCTTTATTCGCAGTTTTTTTCTTGCTGAAAACAGAATAGGCCAGCTTTCCGATCACATACAGACCGTTCAGGATAACAAACACACCGGAAATATTCATGGGCAGGTCATGTGAATATACCATATAGGAAATGGCAAAGACCTGCCCTGACATAATCAGCAAAAATGTCCCTGTCACCCGTTCCAGTATACGGCTGTCAACTATTCTGTTCCCTCTTTTTTCACGTTCATAAGCCGCAAAAATAATACACCTGGCTGTAATCAATGTTGCATACCAGCCTGTCTGTCCTAAATACCAGACGATCATATCCTGAGCCTGAAGCAGCCACAGAATACTGTAAATCAGAAATATAATATCCACTGTGATTGAAAAAAGCAGAAACAAAATCGTTCTGTAGCTTCCGTCTTCAATTGCCCTGTCTTTTATTTTTATAATATCCATCTTTTGTTATAATACAGCAGAATATCAGATCTTTTACAACAGCTGGTCGAATCAGTTTTCTCTTGAAGAATAACTTCCCAGACATGTAAGACTTTTTTTAGGGAACCGTTTCTGAGCCGCACGGTCTACCGCGATAAGACCGAAAGTCATCGAAAAACCTTTCTGCCACTCAAAATTATCGAGGAGGCTCCAGTAAAAATATCCTTTGACCGGAATGCCTTCCGCCATACATTTCTGCACGCCCTTAAGTGCGCGGTCAATGAAAACGATCCGCCTTTCATCGTCTGCTGTCGCAATTCCATTTTCTGTTACATAGATATCACCGTGGAATTTCTCCGAAACGCGCCGGATCACATGACCCAGCGCTTCGGGATAGAATTCATACTGCATCTGTGTCATTTCCGCGCCTGCCGGAACAGGAAGCTGTCCGTCCGGCCCGATCTGCGAACGCGTATAATTCTGAACACCCAGAAAATCATCATCCTGAATCGAAGGCAGATAATGAAGAAACTCTTCATCCCATTCCTGTCCCGCCTTCTCCTGTCCGCCGTCCGAGGCCTGGATATCGTGCAGGCTTAATGTGAGACCGACTTTGATGTCCGGGCATACCTCACGGATGACCGCCTTCGCCATCCGGTGCGCTTTCATTATAATTGCATCACCTTCAGGCGTTCTCGGAGAAGTAAAAACCTGAGGCTGAGGCGTTCCGAAGACGGCTTCATTCTCCGCTGCCGCTTCCCGTCGGTTCTCCATCATTTTTGACAAATTCATGCCCAGCTGCACTTTTCCTTCGTTTTCGTCTTCGGAAGCTATAGCTGCTGAAGCTGCTGCTTTCATCTGCATCATATAGCGCTTTGCAATGGCTGCGACCTGGATTCCCATATTCGCTTCATTGATCGTGCATACAACCGACATCTGCGATCCAAGCTCTTCCATGAGATATCTTGTGTAGCGCGCAAAATCTCCCGGCGTGCTCTGTGCTTCCCATCCGCCTTTTTTAATCAGCCAGGCCGGACTTGAAAAATGATGCAGCGTCACGACCGGCCTGATTCCAGTCTCATGGCAGCACTTAAGCACCTGCCTGTAGTGCTCCGTCTCCGTCTCATCGAATTTTCCTTCCTCCGGCTCGATACGGGCCCACTCTATGGAAAAGCGGTAGGCATTCAGCCCTGCTTCTTTCATCATCCGGATATCTTCTTCATAATGATGATAATGATCGACCGCATCCAGCGACGGTTCTGTGTACGAAGAATGCTTCATCTGTTCCATCGCCCAGCAGTCACTGTGAATATTATTTCCCTCGACCTGATGCGCAGCCGTAGCTGCGCCGATAAGAAAATCAGAACGAAACTGTTCCATGGCGGATTCCTCCTTCTGACTGTTTCCGACAATATCGCCTTTGTGTTTTCAGCTGTTTTCTATCCGATACTTTTCTTTTAGATGCTCTTCTGTCTTTGTTTAATATTATGTTGTTGTTGGAATCAAAAGTACCTTTTGACTCCTATGCTGCTTCAGATTGTTCCTTAGTCTATTCTAGATGATTTCATAAAAACTGACGAATGGATATTTGCCTTTTTGTATGTATTTTCGCTGAAACAAACCATGTTCCGTCTCATTTAACCATTATTACCAATATTTTGATTACATAACGCAACTGTTCCATCCTCATGGATATTTCCAAATAAACGAATACCAATTTGTCTCAAAAGATCCGATAAATCGGTATTTTACTAATTATTCTCAATGAACAATTTTAATGCTTCAATGTCTGTATTAAGAACCAAATTTTCATCAAACCCAATTTCATCTAACAAATTTTCTGCTAACTCGAAGTCTCCAACCTGGCTGGGGTCATGTGCGTCTGAATTTACAACGATCGGTACTCCTAACTCTCTGCATAAACAAAGCATTTTTTTATAATTTTCAATACAATTTAACCGTATGTCTTTTTTCCTAATGGAACTGTTATTCAGTTCTAATGCAACATGGTATTCTTTAGCCGCAGCAACAAGTCTTTCATAATCAAGCGGTGTATTATCATCGTCCGGGTGTGAAACAACAACTACTTTTGGATGCTGCATACATTTAATAAGATTATCCGTATTGATTTTTATCCCTTCATCCTGATAACATTGTCTGTGAATTCCCACAATAGAATAATCAAGCATCTGAATATATTCTTCATCTAATGAAAGTTTTCCGCCATTTAAAACATTGATTTCACAACCATGTATTATTTCTACACCATATAATTTTCGAGGTATTACCCCTAGATTTCTATAATAAAAAGGGTCTGCCGTTCCTGGTATGCCAGGAGCATGTTCACTTATTCCAAGCACTTGAAGTTTTCTTTCACTCGCAGCCTGTGCCATTTCCCGAATTGTTCCATATGCGTGTCCACTTGCAATGGTATGTGTATGTATATCTGCTAATATTCTTTTCATTGTTCTGAGTCTCCTTAAATGCTAATTGGATTTGGGCGAAATGTAGGAGAAATCTATTGATTTTCTTTAATCATCCCCGGTACGATCTGACAATAACTGCAAATCAACCTCTCCATAATGTGTATCAGGATTTTTCAATAATCGCACAGATAAAAAGAAAATCCGGATTTTGCATAATTTAAAGGCAAAATCCGGTTTGTTCGTTTTGTCCATCGATTTGTCCGAATTTAAAATTCAATAACATTATCTTTATCCATCATGCTTATTTTTATTGTATAAATCTTCTTCTCACCGGGTGCAAGAAATTTCAGAATACCTTTTTTCCGCATGACATCTCTTCCGTCCGGATAAGCATTACCGCACTCAAGACCAAGTGCATAGTCACGTATTCCCATCATCTTCCATTCTACGAAACAATCCAGATCTTCTGCATCATAATCTATGGAAAGCCCTATCTGTTCTTTCGGCTGGAAGATTGAAGCATGCCCTTTCTTACCCATTTCATGGTAATAGCATCTCTCCTGGTATCCAGCTGTCGGCTTTTCCATTTTCATCCAATCTTTAATTCCGTCAGCAGCATGTTCATTTCTTGGAATTACTTTTTTTGATGCGATTCTGACGATGCTATCCTCATCTAAAAGCGGATAGCCCATATTCATATGATAAAGGATCTCAAATGCTTCTTTATTATCACCTGTGTTGGTAATCGTATCTGAAAGCGTGAATTCATCTTTTGCAACAGGAAATGAAATCTTTCTTGAAAGTGTAAGTTTCCTGCCGAATATTTGTTCATCTGATGTCACTGTACGAATTATCAATGTTCCATTTTCATTACTCCAATTTGCCTGTTCAACAGGAGTGTTCGCAATCGAACCATGCAGAGGCAGTTCCTCTCCCAGATCATTGCATGGATCTCCTACTGACTGAAGTCCGCAGGTTGTTAAAAAGCCAGCCGTAAATGATTTCAGGAATTTGTTTCCTTCTGCATCATAATAAGCCGGTGCTACATATCCGCACGGTGAAAAATAGCCAATATTTTTTCCATGATAAGTCAGTCTCGAAATATCCGCGTTTCGGTCAAGCGATACTACAGCAGTAATTCCTTTTCCGTTTCTTACTTCAAGAAGCCGCATCCCATCACCTTTCCCGCCGACCAGTCGATGTTCTTCAATTCCGTAATATTGTGTTTCGTGTCCAATATATGGGTTCATGCTGCAATCCTTCTTCTTCAAATAAAAGCGTCGTTTTACCGGCGCTTTTATCTGACAATATGTAGTATTTTCTTCACAAAATATTATCAGCTCTTTTTGATAACAGACACACCTGTATCGGTTACGGCTCCTCCAAGATCCTTGCCTTCAAGTGCTTCAACACAGGCGTCAACACCAAGTTTCCCCATGACATCCGGATTCTGTGACATTGTACAGTAAAGATATCCATCATCAATCAGATCCTTAATCGTATCCGAGTTATCGAAGCCGACACCGACCACATCACTTTTTCCGGATGCCTTAATCGCATTGCCGGCACCGGTTGCCGACCCCTCGTTGCATCCGAAAATTCCTACCACGCCCTGTGTCAGATAATTTTCGGCAATCGTCTGAGATTTTGCAGCATCTCCGTCTCCATACTGTGTCTCAAGCAGCTTAAACTGTGAGCCGTCAAATGCAGAGCGGAATCCCTGCTCACGCTTTACTGCTGAATCCGTCGCTGAATTAACACCCACAATACCAATGGAACCAGATGTAATATTCTTGGCTTTCAGCGCTTCAATCATCTCTTCGCCTGCCTTCTTTCCGGCAGCCGCATTATCCGTTGAAAAAGTTGCTTCTCCTTCTACATTTGCAGGTGAATCTACATAAACAATTTTAATCCCCTTATCCTTCGCTTCTTCAAGTGCAGAGGAAATTGCATCTGGTCCATTAGCTGCAACCATGATTGCATCATATCCTCCGGAAACCGCATTATTTACACATTCTATCTGCTGAGCATCATCCTTTGTATTCGGTGATGAGAAAGTAACTGTGACGCCGTCAAGTTTCGCTTCATCCTGTGCACCCTGATTCAGCTTAACCCAATGCTGGTCAATGGAGTCCATCGTTATCAGTGCAATCTTATAATCTTTTGATGCCTTAACTCCTGTTGCAGAAACCGACGCAGCTGCATTACTGACATCTGCCTCAGATTCAGCTGTGCTGCTTACCGAAGACACAGCTGAATCGCTTGTCGCAGACACAGACGAAGAATCCGACTTTACCTCTGCTGCTGAAGATGCTGCAGACGAACTCCCTCCGCATCCGGTCAACATCACCGCAATTAAACCAATTGAACAAATAGCTGTTAATACCTGCTTCTTCATTTCACTTTTCTCCTTTGGTTTGTGTATCTGATTATTGCTGGGTCTTTAAGTTCTTTTTTCTTCTTACAACCCCTTTGCGGAATACAACTTCAAGAAGAACCGCAAAGACAACGATAATTCCAATGACCAATCTTTGGATACCAACCTGTGCACCAATCATATTCAACCCGTTTTCAAGAGTTTGCCATACTGCTGCACCTGCAAAAGTGCCAAGAAGGTTGCCGGCTCCGCCAAGCGGTGAGATACCTCCAATGACGCCGGCTGCAACTGCATACATTTCATACATATTTCCGGCCTCCATATTTCCCATACCTGCCTGGCTGCATGTAATCAGCCCGACAACAAAGGCGCAGAAAGCACTCACAAGATAACCTTTGATTGTTGTTGCAACGACATTAACAGCTGAAAGTTTTGCGGCATCGATGTTCGAACCCACAGCATAGATATGACGTCCTGTTTTTGTTCGCGAAAGGAGGAAGAAGAATATTATAAAAATAATCAACGCAACCCAAAATGTATTGTAAACGCCGAGCGTTTTCCCATAATACAGAGCCTGCTTAAAATTATCCGCTGCTTCTTTTCCGATTCCGGACGAAATCGCATCGGTGTTTCTGTTGTCGTTGACCATATATGCAATGCCGCGTGCACCAAACATAGTACCCAATGTTGCAATGAACGGCGGCAGTTTATATTTGCCAACCAGAAATCCATTGATTGCACCGACTGCCATAGCACCCAGAAAT
>DCDB01000305.1 GCA_002316215.1 Lachnospiraceae bacterium UBA1066
TAATTTACGACATACAGTGAAATATTTCTATGAGATTATTGGATGCCGTCATATCGTAGAAATGACTAAATTTGAACATAAAAGTTATTGGCTAACCCATTGGCTAAATCACGGTTTTGCAGAAAAAGTGTCGCATCTGCGCGGCTTTTACCGGGGGTAGTCCACGTCCTCCACTACGGGCCCTCGGGGTCAAACCGTAAATGCGAGTTCGATTCTTGCCTCCCCTGTCAAAATACAGAAACCGGATTTTGCTTTTAAATAAGGCAGAATCCGGTTTCTCCTTGTATTTGTGCGGGTTATGAAAAAATTGAAAGCCAGACCTCAAAGCGACAGATTTATCAATATTTGCTAAATCATTCTGCAGAGGAATGCTGAAAGCCAATAGATTTCGCCCACATTTCGCCCAGATTCAAATTCAAAGATTCTTCCCTATATATTATTGCCGGTTATTATTTTGAAATGACAGAATAAGCAGATCACGGAATGCCTGCGCCGGCGGAGAGAATACCTGATACTTTTTGGAGAGGATGCTGATACCTGCCTTGAGCGAAGGACGGCACGGACGAAAGCACAGGCTGGTATCCTTCAGATTCACAAGCCTGTCCAGAGCCATTGCATATCCAAGTCCGCCTGCGACCATCTTTTCAGCATTCAGTATCAGTGTATAGGTCGCTGCGATATTCAGTTTGGAAACATCCTTTTTCAGCCACGTCTGAAGAAAGCCTGCCTCCAGTGCCTGCTGTGAAAGAATGAGCGGGACATTCCAGAGGTCGTCCGGACGGATGAATTTCTTCCGGGCAAGCTGTGAATCTTCCGGAAGGATTACGCCCCAGGAATCTTCGATGCCCAGCGGGATCGCATCGTACTTGAGCTCGTCTACTTTTCCGAACACCAGGCCGAAATCAATCAGGCCTTTTCCAAGCATGTCCATAACAGCATCCCCGGCACCGCTGATAATGCGGTAGCGTATCCCTGGATACTGCTGTCTGAGCTTCTGTGCTGACTGTGCCACCAGCCGCATAACATCTGTTTCCCCGGCGCCGATGAAGATATCACCGGAAAGCTCGTTGCTGGCTTCTTTCATTTCTGCATCGGTCTTGTCCACAAGGGAAATGATTTCAGCTGCCCGTTTGCGGAAAAGGATACCGTCCTGTGTCAGCGTGATCCGACGTTTTCCCCGAATAAGAAGCTTTTTGCCGAACTCCTCCTCCAGAGCCTGTATCTGGCGTGAAAGCGTGGGCTGCGTCAGGTGCAGGTATTCCGCTGCCCGCGTAATGTTTTCTTCCTGGGCTACCGCGAGGAAGTTTCGAAGTGTTTCTATTTCCATAACAGTATCCTCACTTTCCCTCATAGTATATCTGGATTCTATCATGCAGTCAATGCATGGTAAGTGATAGAAAAACGGCATTTTACATGATTCGGTACAGGCAGTATACTGATGCCGGAATGTGAGAGGAAGGTGCCGAAGTGGATAGAGCAGAGGAAAGAATCATCCAGAACCTGCTGGATGCCGGATACTGCCCATCCGAGTGCAAAGACTTTCTCCGGCTGCCCGAAGAAGACCAGAAGGAGAGACTGGAAAATAAGCGCAGGGAGATCCTGACGGAACTCCATGCAGCAAATGACAGGCTCGAATGTCTCGACTATCTTCGATATCAGTATCAGAACCGAATGAAAAGAGAGGAAAATCAAAATGGCTGATGAACATTATATCTTTTCCCTGAGTAATAAAGTGGCCAGGAAACATGCGGCTTACAAAAACCGCTTCGGCATCACAATCGCGGCTGATCTGTATACACCGATTGACATGGACGGAAACACAAGATATCCGGCCGTCGTAATCGGTCCTCCGTACAGCGGCGTAAAGGAGCAGGGACCCGGCGTATACGCCAATGAATTAGCACAGGCGGGTTTTGTCGCTCTTGCTTTTGATCCCAGCTACAACGGGGAGAGCGGCGGAGAACCCAGACATGTTTCGTCTCCGGACATCTTTACGGAGGACTTCATGGCAGGCGTGGATTATCTCGGTACGCGAGGATTTGTTGACAGGGATAAGATCGCAGCCCTTGGTATTTGCGGAAGCGGCGGGTTTGCGCTGTCTGCGGCATCGGTGGATGTACGGATCAGGGCAGTCGTTACAGCATCGATGGTGGATATCAGCGGCAATGCAGAATTGTTCTATACACCGGAGATGAAGAAAGAACGTCTGCAGCTGCTTGCGCAGAAAAGGTATGAGGATTTCGGAAAATCCGAAGCAGAAGTAATACCGTCATTTCCGGCTGAACCTGAGAACCGTATACCGTCCGGGCTTGATCCGATGGGTGCGGAGTTCTGGAGCTTCTATGCCATGAAAAGGGGTCATCACCCGAACGCGCGGGGCGGCTTCACCACTACCAGCGATTACAGCTTTTTCAATTTCCAGCTCCTTAACCACATCGAAGAAATCGCCCCACGGAAGGTAATGATCATTGCCGGAGAAAAGGCACAGACCCGTGGTCTGAGCGAACAGATCTGCAGCCGGATGCAGGGCAACGCAGAACTTGTGATCGTGCCGGGCGCGAACCATGTCGATCTGTACGACGATGTGAGCAAAATTCCGTTTGATCGTATCGAGGCTTTTCTGAAACAGAATCTTGCTTTGGGAGGACAGGAATGAACCGGAAGAAGAGAATAGCCGCAATCCTTTTGACAGCCGCCCTGGGGCTGATTTTTTCTGCCTGCGGTGATGCATCCAGCGAGAGCGCAGGCGTACCGTCCGGTGCATCGGCCGTGGAATCAGGGCAGGCTGAAAGCTTTTCCGTGCCGGCAGCATCGACAGGATCGGAACCGGCAGCCGGCGGCAGCACGCTGGTCGTGTATTTTTCCTGTACCGG
Organism: Lachnospiraceae bacterium UBA1066; assembly: GCA_002316215.1. GTDB lineage: Bacteria > Bacillota > Clostridia > Lachnospirales > Lachnospiraceae > Chordicoccus. The sequence continues at coordinate 2,874 of DCDB01000305.1, forward strand.
AAACACCAAAGCAGCCGCGCAAACCATAGCCAAGGCAGCAAACGGAACGATTTATGAGATTACCCCGGCACAGCCCTACACAGACGCGGATTTGAACTACAACGATGAGAAAAGCCGCACGACCATCGAGCAAAATGATCCGTCCGCGCGGCCGGAAATCAGCGGCAGCGTGGAAAACTGGGAGAAGTATGACACGGTATTCATCGGCTATCCCATCTGGTGGGGTACGGCACCGCGTATTCTCGACACGTTCGTCGAGAGTTATGACTTCACCGGCAAAACCATGATTCCATTCTGCACCTCCTCCGCCAGCGGCATCGGATCGAGCGGTGCGGATCTCAAAAAGCTTGCCGACGGAAAAGGGACCTGGCTGGACGGCAGACGACTGACGGCAGATGTATCCGGGGCCGATATTTCTTCATGGCTCACAGAACTCGGCATTGGCTGAAGAGTGAGAATGGAGAGTTTTTTCAACAGCATGGGCTGATCAAGGCAGAACGCAGCACTCAATAAACTGAAAGGAGCAGCACATGGATCAAATTCAAAACATCAAGCTTGCAAATGGAACAGCGATGCCGATGCAGGGCTTCGGCGTGTTTCAGATTCCGGCCGGAGAGACCGAGCGCGTCGTCCTGGACGCCATCAACGCCGGTTATCGTCTGATCGATACCGCCTATTCCTATCAGAACGAGGCGGAAGTCGGCAGGGCCGTGCAGGCGGCCATAGCGGATGGGCTTGTCCGCCGCGAGGAACTCTTCATCACCACCAAGGCATATATTCAGCAGATGGGATACGAAAAGACTCTGGCGGCGTTTTACGAATCCCTGCACAGGCTGCAGCTGGATTATCTGGATCTTTACCTTATCCATATGCCATTCGGCGATTACTATGGGTCCTGGCGGGTATTGGAAGAACTCTATGCACAGGGGCTGATCCGTGCCATTGGTGTGTGCAACTTTGATTCGGCAAGACTGATCGATCTTAGCAGCAATGTCCGGGTCAGGCCGATGGTCGATCAGATTGAACGTCACCCGCATTATCAGCGCCGGGACGAGATTAAGATCATGAGGGAACTAGGGGTTCAGCCGGAGGGCTGGGCGCCGTTTGCTGAGGGGTTAAAGGGCATGTTTCAGGAGCCCTTGCTGATGGAACTTGCCGGAAAGTATGGGAAGACACCGGCACAGGTCATTCTGAAATGGGACATACAAGACGGCATCGCGGTCATTCCCAAGTCGACGCACAAAGAACGGATGATGGAAAATGCGGACATATGGGATTTTGAACTGGATGCGGAAGACATGCGGAAGATAAGGACACTTGATACGGACCGGCCCTCGATGCTTGATGTGAACAATCCGGACGAAGTAAAACGGGTTTATGATTACCTGAAGAATCCTGTACTGACAACTCTATAAGGAGAATAAAACGATGAAGATCCTGGTGATGGAAAGCAGCGGAAACAAGAATGGTTCATCCAATCTGCTGGCGAGGGGATTTATCCGCGGGGCGCGGGAAGCAGGCCACGAGGTTACAGAATTTGACGTATTTCGTGCGGATATCCGTCCCTGTCTCGGGTGCGGCCGCTGCGGTATGGCCGGTGACTGTGTACAGAAGGATGATTATGAGAAACAGCTGAAGGGAATGATCCGCAGCACGGACATGCTTGTATTTGTCATGCCGGTATACTATTATAACTGGCCTGCACAGCTGAAGGTTGTGGTCGACCGTTTCTACAGCTTTACAGGGGAATTAACGGATATGCGCAAAAAGGCAGTGCTTTTAGCAGCTGCCTGGGACGATACCAGTACTGTATTTGAGATCGTGAAAGCTTACTATGACAGAATCTGTGAATATATGCAGTTTCAGGATTGCGGGACGGTCTATGGAAGAGGATGCGGGTCTCTTTCCATGACGCAGAGAACACCTTATCCGCAGAAGGCATATGAGCTTGGAAAATCGTTATAGAAAGTATTATTTAGCATTAATACATCATTTCGATTATTGAATTATATACAGAAGCTGTTTCCCTGGACTTTCCAGAATCGTTTTACAATGACTAATAAAATCGGTCGAAGCATATACACAAAGCAGGACAGTTATAAATAATTATTTGCATCAGGTATTGTGCAAAATGACGAATTTGTTCACCAAAAAGATTTCGCCCAAGATTTCGCCCATGGCAGATGTCCTGCCGAAATGTCTTGATTTTCCGCGCTTTTTTCGGGGTTAACCTGCGTCCTCCAAAACCGTCAATGGGGGT
>DCDB01000044.1 GCA_002316215.1 Lachnospiraceae bacterium UBA1066
CAAAAGTTTACGGGTAGATCGGTGCGCGGGAGATCCGCCGGAAGAACGGAATAGCCACGAAGATTGCCGGGATCAGGCGTGATCTCGTCAATATATTCCGATTGTAAAAGAGGCCGAGAGATAGATAAACTGCAATTTGTTGAGTTGACACGCAAATGATTATTGCAGGCGGCATCGTGACCGCAAGTTGAGAATCTTCCCGCTATGTTTCCGAATGCTCAATAGATTTCAGATATTCGTCCTGTTATAATAGAAACAGAAATCAGGCTCAAAGGAGGGCGCATGGATGAAAATTATAGAAATACCGTCTCAGTCAGTTCTGATTGATTTGATTGGACAGCCTTTGTTTGAAGTCTGGCAGGCACTGTGTTCTGCAATTGATGAGAAATATGAAATGGATCGATCATGGAATTCCGGCGGAAGACGATGGACGTATGAGTATAAATATCGCCGTGGCGGGAAAACACTCTGCTGTCTGTATGTTAAAAGTCAATGCATTGGTTTCATGGTCATCTTCGGTAAAGATGAGCGGGCAAAAGTTGAAGTATTACGGAATACTCTTTCTCCTGCTGTCTGTAAAAAATTCGATGAAGCGGAAACCTATCATGACGGAAAATGGGTAATGTTCGAGCCTGCGGATAAGTTGGAATTTGATGATTATTTAAAGCTGCTGGCTGTTAAAAGAAGACCGAATCGGTAAAGACGACAAATCTGTTTGGTTAATGACAGGACATAATTGTGTGATTTTGATTAAATAGTCTCATCAGCAGCAGGGAGGAATTGAAGCGTGGAATGGTATACAGCTATCAGGAGTGCAATCGATTATATGGAAAAAAACCTCAATACGGTCACCGGCACGGAAGAGGTGGCTGACAGCGTGCACATGTCGGCTATGTATCTTCAGAGGGGGTTTCAGATCGTTACAGGGTACGGGATCGGAGAGTATCTCAGAAACCGCAGGCTTTATCAGGCCGCACTCAGGCTCTCGGATTCTGATTATAAGGTGATTGATGCTGCGCTTGACAGTGGTTATGAAACACCGGAGAGTTTTTCCAAATCCTTCACGCGTTTTCATGGATTCGCGCCTTCCGAGGCAAAAAACAGAAGACAGGATATCCGCCCGTTCCTGCCGCTGAAAGTAAATATATCAATTTCAGGAGGCGAAAAAATGGATTACATAGTAGAAAAGATGGCTGCATTCAAGGTAATGGGATTCGAACGTGAATTCTCAATGGACAGTTCTTACGGGGAAATCCCAAAGTTCTGGAATGAAATCACAGAGAAGTATGAGAGAAATCTCTGTGCAGGGAAAGCTCCCTCAAACGCGATTGAGCAGGCAATATACGATAATCGTATCGGAGAGTACGGTATCTGCATCGATGATATAGGACATGACGGCAGGTTTCACTATATGATTGCAGGGCGTTATATGGGCGGAAAGGTTCCTGAGGGGATGAAGCTTCTGGATATACCGGAGGCAGACTGGGCAAAGTTTAAGTGTCAAGGCGCATTGCCGGATGCGCTTCAGTCCGTTAACACTGCCATATGGAAAGAGTGGCTGCCGGGAAATAAAGAGTACGAAATTGACGGGGACATTAATATTGAGTGGTATTCAAACGGGGGCTTACCGTCAGATTCAGACTACCAGAGTGCAATATGGATTTCCGTAAAGAAGAAAGCAGAATAACAAAAAGGGCCTTTCGATAAGGAAAATTATTCAAATGGGATACCGTATCTGTTACTTTAACGTGGTTTAGGATCCAAACTATTATAATGTTGGAGGTTTAATGCTCTGGGGTTAAAGCCGAACCCGGAATCACCCGCATAACAGGTGGATTTATTGTACGGTATACAACAGTTAAACCCGACTGAGATCTGTTTTTCAATCTCAGCCGGGTTTTTAGATAATGTCTGATTACCGCGCTAATCAGCGGTTTTTTGCGCTTTATAGAAAGTACGCAGTCAGAACATTTCCTGAGACGAAGAAAAGCGCAAGCCAAAACGCGATGTCGCTGTCGTCGACGGTTTTAAGAGAAGTCTGATCCGACTTCACAGTTGCGCTGCCTCCGGAAATGCCGCTGCCGGCCGGCGAGTTCAGCTCTTTTTATTCTCACGTGGAAAAGCGGCCGAGGATGGTCTCCAGTGCTTCGCAGCTCAGCGGCATAAGGCAGCAATAACAGGGATTGAGCAGATAGCTTTGCACCGCCAGGTCATCGTTTGCCACAGCCAGCGCCACCCTGCATCCCGGATTGAACCGCATAATGAAGCCGGCCAACAGAAGCTCGGCTTCGTTTTCACAGAAAATCAGCCCATAAGACAAGCCCCCGCGCAGAGCATCCGCCGAGAGGGCATTGGCGTCGTTGTATGCCGTGCAGTCCGTCACAATGCCGTATTGGGGTAAAATGGCACTGAACAGCTCTCTTAGCTGCGCCGCTTCGTTCAGGCGGCGGCTGTAAATTGCCATACTCATATTGTGCCTCCTCCTTGTTTTGTAAAGCTTTACCCTCATCATATCAGATTTTTCGCTTAAAAACGGAACTCTTCCTAATCGGCGCAAACTCATCCTAAATGGCTGCCCGCGGCGGGAATTGCAGTGGCGGCGGAATTTACCGTGCAGGCCGCAATCCTTGCGGCAGTGCTGCTTGCATGCTTCAGCGCATCGGTTTTTCGGACGCAATCAATGGTCTCGATTTTCTTTACCAATGAACATTTTTTGAAATTATGCGTTATAATGGTTCAAACACTTAAACAAAGGAGATGAATTATGAAAGACACGGAGGCAATCAAATTGCTTGCCACTGAGTTTGAAGCCTGTCAGAAAATTCTGACGGCGTTGGGTGATGAGGTCAGGCAGCATCTGATTCTGCAAATGATGTTCCACGGAACAGACTGTAATGGAATGCGTGTCCCTGAGATTACGGAAATGACCCACCTTTCCAGGCCGGCGGTTTCTCATCATCTGCAGATATTAAAGGACGCCGGCATCGTGAAGATGCGCCGTGAAGGAACGATGAACTACTATTATTTTGCTTCCGACAATTCCATAGAAAAGCTGATTGCCACATTGCAGCATGCCGATGAGATCATAAAAGCATTGCCGGACAGGAGCGGTGAGTAAAATGGCCGACATATATGTGTTTCAAACAGGCAGCACCATTGTATCTGCAGCGGTTCCGGACAGAAGCTCACGAAAGAGCAGCATCGCCTATACAGGGCTTTTTCAGAATAGGAAGAAACGTATAACAGTTCCCGTCAAATGCTTTCTCGTCGAAGTTTCCGGCCATCGCATTTTGATTGATACAGGATGGAGCGCAGAATGTGCGGTGCATCCGTTCCGGCATCTCGGGTTCGGACTGTGGTTTGCCAGTGAGCCGGTGATGAGGACAGAGGAAGCGGTTGTTCAGCATCTGAAACAGATGGATCTGCAGCCATCCGATATCGATGCCATTCTCCTGACGCACCTGGACTGTGACCATGTCAGCGGCCTCATTCCGCTGAAAGATGCGGCCGGTATCTATGTGACGAAGGAAGAACTGGACGGGAAGAATCTGAAGAATGTCCGGTATAATCCGAATTTCTGGAAAGGTGTTGACTTCTCCTTCTATGAAATGAAGCCGGATGAACATGCTCCGTTCGGGAAATCCTGCAATTTATTTAATGACGGAAGTGTAGTTGTGTATTTCACGCCGTCGCATTCGGCAGGGTCCGTTGCCATTGAGGTGAATGACGGCGGACGTTTTGCGCTTTTTACAGGTGATAATGGATACAATCGGCACTCATGGGAAGAACTCAGGCTTCCCGGCCCGGTTTACGATTTGAAAAACATGACAAAAGCACTCGAATGGGTACAGGCAGAAAGCAAACGGGAGAACTGTGCAGGCATATACGCTGCGCATGACCCTGAGGTCAAACAAGGAAAATACAAAATTTAAAGGAGAGAAAACTATGACAATTAAAGAAGCATTGGAGCAGAGACATTCTGTTCGTCAGTTTGAAGAGAAATCAATCGATGAAGAATTGGTTGTGAAGCTGAAAGCCGGGATTGAAACCGTCAACAAGGAGAGTGGCCTGCATGTTCAGATGTTCAATGATGAGCCGGAAGCGTTTCAGGCCAATAAGCCGAGTTATGGTCAATTTTCCGGGTGCCGCAATTACTTTGCTATGGTAGGCGGGAAAGGTATGGATGAAAAAATTGGCTATTACGGTCAGCAGCTGGTACTTTTTTCGCAGCAGCTTGGCCTGAATACCTGCTGGGTCGCCCTGACCTACAAAAAGGGCGGGGTAAATCCGAAGATCAGCAGCGGCGAGAAGCTGTATATTATTATTGCCCTCGGGTATGGAAAAACTCAGGGCGCAAGTCACAAGCTGAAAGAAATGAGTGCTGTAAGCGATCTTTCATCGGACAGTCCGGACTGGTACAGGAACGGAATGGAAGCAGCACTGCTGGCGCCTACCGCGATGAACCAGCAGAAATTCAGGTTTTCCCGGAGCGGGAACAAGGTCAGCGCCAAAGCCGGAATGGGCTTCTATACGAAGATAGACCTTGGAATCGTGAAGTATAATTTTGAAATCGGCGCAGGGAAGGAAAACTTCATTTGGGTATAATTATGTACCGGTGAACCTCCCTTGTTCTGAACTGCTGCAACAGTGGCTGTCCATAAATCCGGTATAAAAATCTCTATGTCATTTGGCATGGTTTGTAAGGACAACCTTCTTTACATATTTTGTTTCGGTTTATGATGTTCATAACCTAATTGAGGATAATTGTCCTGCCGGTATGTCAAAGAGCAATCTGAACTTTCATAATCCTGAAGCAGAAGGATATACTTACCGGGGATCTTTCAGAGAATCGGCATTCTTTTCTACGTAGGCCTTGATCTTCTCATAAGTCTCATCGCTGATATCATGCTCGATTTTACAGGCGTCTGCTTCGGCAGTTGAAGGATCGATTCCGAAACCTTTCAGGAATTCTGTGAGCAATTTATGCCGGTTGTAGGTACGCC
>DCDB01000077.1 GCA_002316215.1 Lachnospiraceae bacterium UBA1066
CTGTTTCGCATCCCCGGGGACTGTCCCCGCGAGTAAATCTCCGGGGAATGTTTCCACGAGAAAATCCCAAGGGGCTGTCCTCGCAGGAACGGATGAATTTCACGTCGAATCGGAAAATGTTTTCGCTGTATCCGGGCAGTGATCGGGTGGTCTCAGCCGCAGTGACGCCATTTGGGATCCGTGAAGAAACGGGCGGCGATGAGGCCGAGAGGGATGGCAAGGGTGATAAGGATGGCGCTGATGAGCCACTGGCCGCCGACGGAGAAGTCTCCGGTGCCAAGGTTGTAGACGGCACGATACATGTAGAGCCCGGGAACCATGATGACGACAGACGGGACAGTGAGCGTAATCCTGGGGAAGCCGAGGCGGCGGTTGACAGCGGAGGCGATGAGGCCGGCAACAGCGGCGCCGATGAAGGCGGCGACGGCCGTGTGGATGCCGAAGAACGAAATCAGGGTCAGACGCAGCGTGTTGGCGAAGGCGCCGATGAGACCGGCGGAAGAGGCCATTTTGAGTGAGCTGTTGAACATGACGGAGAATCCGAAGACACCGCAGAAACTCATGATAAGGCGGAGCAGGATAAGGTGTCCGGTCTGCATTTTTATAAGCGCGAAATCGGACGGTGCCAGCCGGCACAGGACGGCGGCAACCCAGCCGACGAGTGTTGCGGCAGTAATGATCATGAGCGCGTAGACAAGCCGCTCGATGCCGGAGCGCATGTCCTGTTTGGCCACGTCGATTCCGCTTGTGATGAGCGGGAAGCCGGGGATGACGAAGAGCATGGCTCCGATGTAGCCGGCCTCATGATCTGAGGTGATGTGAAGGCTGTACTGCAGGAGGTTGAAAATGCCGATATAGGTGAAGCAGGCAGCCATGACGCTCACGGCGATGCAGGCGAGCAGCGTAAGATGACGGCCTGCCATGATTTTGCGTATATAGTTGCCGACGCCTGCTCCGAAAAATGCGCAGATCATTTCAATCGGTCCTCCGCCTAAAAGGAAAACGAAGGCTCCGCAGGCAAGGCCGGAAGCTAACGCGGCCGTTAGGACTTTATAATTTTCCGGTTTCTTTTCAATATCATCGAGAAGATGGTGGGCATCCTCAAGCGTCAGGCCGTTACTCGTGTCTTTAAATGTACGGACGAAATGCTCGGCTTCTGACAGGCGGTCTGTGTTGACACCGGTTGATGTCAGGGAAATGACCTGTGTGAAGCTGTTTTCATTTTCAATACAGCTGTATTCAATGGAGACAAGTCCGACGTCCGCCATGCAGATGAGCCCGAGGTTTTCCGCTATGGCGTTCATGGCTTCCCGTACGCGCCACGCGCCGGTGCCGCTTTCAAGGAGGATTTTCCCGACGCGGCCGACGAGAGCGGATTTTTCTTCAAGGCGCGCCTCTTTTACGGGGACGCTGCCGTCTACCGCAAGGTCGTACCAGGGAATGGTTTTATGCATAACTACGCGATTGCTTTTCATTTGGAAAACCTTCTTTTTATCGTTGGGGACAGTCCCCGTGTATAAAAGTAGTTGACGTTCAATAAACCGTACCTTATACTGTAAGTACAAGAAACTGTACGTATGGAAAGGCGGTGACACTATGCTGGCTGTGAATTATACCACATTAAGAGAAAATATGAAATCTTATATGGACAAAGTAACGGATGATTATGAAACTATGATTGTCACAAGAAGAGACAATAAAAACATTGTGATGATATCTGAAGAATCTTATAACAATATGATGGAAAACATATATGTTATGGGAAATCGCGCCAATTATGACTGGCTGATGGAATCAAAGGCACAATTGGAGAAGGGAAACCTTTCTGCACATAAACTGTTACAGGAAGGTGAAGATGAATAAAATTTTTACGGATAACGGGTGGCAGGATTATCTTTATTGGGAAAATGAAGATAAAAAAACTCTCAGAAAGATAAATTCTCTTATCGGGGACATCTGCAGAAACGGTAATATGGGGATCGGTAAACCGGAACAGCTGACAGGAGATTTATCGGGATTCTGGAGCAGACGGATTAATGATAAGGATAGACTGATTTATAAAATTGATGAAGAGAATGTATACATTCTTGCCTGCAGGTATCATTATGGAGATAAATAATGAAGATTTTTCATTTATCGGATTTGCATCTTGGAAAGCGTGTGAATGAGTTTTCGATGCTGGAGGATCAGGAATATATCCTGACAGAGATCATAAGAGCGGCGGATGAGGAACGCCCCGAGGCGGTGGTGATCGCAGGAGACGTGTATGATAAGGCGGTTCCTTCGGCGGAGGCGGTTGAGCTTTTCGACCGTTTTCTGGTGCGTCTTTCAAAGAGGGGAATCCGGACATTTGTCATCAGCGGCAATCATGATTCACCGGAACGTATTGCTTTCGGCGGACGGCTGATGGATGCAAGCGGCATCCACATGTCGCCGGTTTATCACGCCGATGTGCAGCCGGTGACGCTGACAGATGAATTCGGGAAGGTGAATTTTTATATGCTGCCATTTGTTAAACCGGCAAATGTGAGACGTTTTTTTCCGGACGAGGAGCTTGCGACCTATACGGAAGCTCTGCGGAGAGCGGTGGCGGAAATTCGCGGTGACCGCGGAGAGGAAGCCGGGAATCCTGAGCCTGCCCCGGCGGAAATGGAGCAGGGAGACCTGGCGCCTGAGCCTGCCCCGGCGGAAACGGAGCCGGGAGAACTGGCGCCTGAGCCTGCCCCGGCGGAAACGGAGCCGGGAGAACTGGCGCCTGAGCCTGCGCCGGTAGAAAATGCATTGTCTGAATCAGCAGCTTTAACATTTCGGAATGATGAACGGAATGTTCTCATTGCACATCAGTTTGTGACGGGTGCTTCGCGTTCGGAGTCGGAGGAAATTTCGGTCGGCGGGACGGACAATGTGGATGCTTCCGTATTTGACGGTTTCGACTATGTCGCGCTCGGGCATATTCATGGGCCCCAGAACGTCGGGCGGGAGACACTCCGCTACTGCGGGACGCCCCTTAAGTATTCTTTTTCCGAAGCGGGACAGGTAAAATCGATCACCGTTGTCCGGATGGGGCCGAAGGGGACGACTGAAGTCAGTACGCTGCCGCTCGTCCCGCGGCATGATCTTCGTGAAATAAAAGGCCGTTATATGGACATCACGGCGAAGGCATTTTACGAAGGCACAAGGACGGACGATTATCTGCACATAACGCTTACGGATGAGGAAGATATTCTTGACGCCGTGGGAAAGCTGAGAACGATTTATCCGAACCTTATGAAGCTTGATTATGATAATGCGAGGACGCGCAGCGGCGGAGATTTTACGGTTTCAGAGAAAATGGAAACCTTGTCGCCGCTCAGTCTTTTTGAGGAATTTTACGAGAAGCAGAATAACCGGCCGATGACGGAGGAGCAGAGAGCTTTCGTAGAAGAACTGATGAACGGTATGGCCTCAATGTGAGCGAGATTCTTGGAAGAACTGGTGAGCGGTATTGCCGGCATTTGAGAGAAAATTGAGGCCGGAATCGTGAAGCGATGGAGCCATCCAAAGCAATAGTGGTGCCGGCGTATATTTTGAAAAAATGATTAAGGCGACGATCTGCAAAGACCTGA
>DCDB01000130.1 GCA_002316215.1 Lachnospiraceae bacterium UBA1066
ATTAATTTATGTTCTACTAGTTCCTTTACACAGTCAATCAAGTTTATCAAAATATTAGTTTTTTTAATTAAATACTTACTTTTTCTGTGTGATTTCGAACAAAAATATGATTTTTATATAAAAAAGCATCAGCCCGAATAAAAAAAGCAGGCTGAATGAAAAAAAGCAGCAGCCTGAATAAAAAAAGCATCAGCCCGAATAAAAAAAAGCAGGCTGAATGAATAAAAATCTTGACAAAGAATCCTAAAAAGGCTATTGTAAACCGTAAGTTCAAATTTTGCCTGTGAGAAAGAGTAGTACCCCTGCAGGAAATTACAGAGAGCCGCGTACAGCTGAGAAACGGCAGGCAATGCAGAGCGAATGGACTTTTGAGGCACACGGAACATAAGGGGACGGAGCAATCCGTCAAATTGAGTGGCACCGCGGTATGTAAATATCGTCTCAAGCATGTAAATTCATGTTTGAGGCTTTTTTTGTGTATGAAAGGATGAAGCCTCAGGCATGCCCACACTCAAAGGAGGGATTTATTATGAAGAAGAAAATCGCATCTATTGTTTTATCTGCTGTCTGCGCACTTACGCTTGCTGCCTGCGGAAGTTCAGGAACATCCTCATCCGCTTCCGCTTCGAAGGCCGCTTCGGCATCTGAGTCTTCTGCATCGTCCGGCGCAGCATCGTCTGCTTCCACGGCATCTTCTGCATCATCTGCTTCCACGGCGTCTTCCGCCGCGGCTTCGTCCGGCACATCTTCTTATGATTACTCTGTTCCGGTCGCTGATCCGGTATCCGGAAACTACAAAATCGGCATTTCCCAGTTTGCAGAGCACGGTTCCCTGGATGACTGCAGGAACGGTTTCCTGGCCGGTCTTGCTTCCTGCGGTATCATCGAGGGCACAAACCTTACAGTGGATCTCCAGAATGCAAATGCGGATACGGGAACGGCAGCTACGATTGCCGATAATTTCGTTTCCCAGAAAGACGACCTGATCTGCGGCATCGCAACTCCGAGTGCGATGGCGGCTTACAACTCTACAAAGAATACGGATATCCCGGTTATCTTTACCGCCGTTTCCGATCCGGTTGCGGCCGAACTTGCAGACAAGGACGGAAAGCCTGTCGGCAATATTACCGGAACGTCGGACGCCCTTCCGGTCGAGGCACAGCTCAAGATGATCCGTGAGGTGATGCCGGACGCCAAGAAGATCGGCATTATGTACACGACATCTGAAACGAACTCTGTTTCTACGATTGCGGTCTATAAGTCGCTGGCATCCAAGTATAATTTTGAAATCGTCGAAAGCGGTATCAGCACGATTGCCGATGTTCCGCTTGCAGCGAGCGACCTTGCGGGCAAGGTGGACTGCATTTCCAACATGACGGATAATACGGTCGTATCCGCTCTTCAGACGCTTCTGGATGCCGCCAATAAGGCCAAGATCCCGGTTTTCGGTTCTGAAGTCGACCAGGTGAAGCAGGGCTGCCTTGCATCAGAAGGCATTGATTATTACAAACTCGGTGTCCAGACCGGGCAGATGGCGGCCAAGGTGCTTCTTAAGCAGTCCAAGGCTTCGGAAATGAATTTCGAGACTATATCCGAGTCCAGTCTGTATGTCAACACGGCTGTGGCTAAGAATCTCGGAATCACACTTCCTTCCACGTACAGCAAAGAAGGCGGCGCTACCGTATTTGATAAGATCGAAACATCTTAAGCAAAAGCGGGCGGGAGACATAAAATGACACTTATCATCAGCGTTTTCGAGCAGGGTTTCATTTACGCCATTATGGCCCTTGGCATTTATATTACCTATAAAATTCTTGATTTTCCGGATCTTACGGTCGATGGCAGCTTCCCAATGGGGGCTGCCATTACGGCAGTCATGATTAATGCGGGGATTCCCGCCGTTCTGACGCTTCCTGTGGCTTTTCTGGCCGGCGGCTTCGTCGGGATGCTGACAGGCGTCATCCATGTGAAGCTCCATGTGCGCGACCTTCTTTCGGGCATCATTATGATGACGGCGCTGTACACGGTAAACTTAAGGATTGCGGGTAAGGCGAACCTGCCTTTTTACAATCAGCCGACGGTCTTTGATAACGATGCCGTAAACGGATTTTTTCCGGAAGGTATGCGTGATTTCCAGACGGTTATCATTCTGCTTGTCATCACGGCCGTCGTTAAGCTTCTTCTTGACTGGTATATGGGCACGAAATCCGGATTCCTTCTGCGTGCGGTCGGAAACAACGATACGCTGGTTACTTCGCTTGGCGTCGATAAAGGCCGCGTCCGCATTGCAGGTCTTTCGATTGCCAATGCGCTTGTGACGCTCGGCGGCTGCCTGTTTGCGCAGCAGCAGCGCTATTTTGACGTTACGATGGGAACGGGGACCATGGTCATCGGCCTGGCTTCCGTCATTATCGGCACCAGCCTTTTCCGGAAGGTGACTTTTATGAAGGTAACAACGGCCGTCATTCTGGGGTCTGTCATTTACAAGGCCTGCGTCGCCGTCGCCATACGTCTGGGTCTTGCGGCTTCGGATATGAAGCTGGTCACGGCAGTCCTGTTCCTGATTATCCTTGTCCTTTCGATGGATAAGAAGAGAAAGGTGGCGTCCTGAATGCTCGAGCTCCTTCATATTGATAAAACGTACAATCCCGGCACGGTCAACGAACTCTGCTTTTTTAAGGATTTTAATCTGAAAATCAATACCGGCGAATTCGTTTCCGTTGTCGGCTCCAACGGTTCAGGCAAAACTTCCATGCTCAATATTATCTGCGGCTCGATGGATATTGACGGCGGGCGGGTCGTCATGAATGACGCAGATATTTCGAAACAGAAAGATTTTCTCCGGCACCGCCGCATCGGCCGTGTCTTTCAGGATCCTTCCAAGGGCACCTGCCCGGAAATGACGATCATGGAAAACATGTCGCTTGCGGAAAATAAAGGGCATCCCTATAATTTGAGCCGCGGTGCCGCCAAAATGAGGCGGGACTATTTCCGAAGCCTTCTTGCGCCCCTTGAACTGGGGCTTGAGGATAAGATGGATATTAAGGTCGGAACGCTTTCCGGCGGACAGCGGCAGTCTCTGGCACTCCTCATGTCGACCATGACACCGATTGATTTCCTGATCCTCGACGAGCATACAGCGGCGCTGGATCCGAAAACTGCTGAAAAAATCATGATACTGACGGATAAGATCGTACGTGAAAAACATCTGACTACGATTATGGTGACGCACAATCTGCGCTATGCGGTGGAATACGGCGACCGGCTTCTCATGATGCATGAAGGGCGTGTTATTATCGATAAATCCGGCGAAGAGAAGAAAAAAATGGAAATGGGCGAGATACTGAAAAAATTTGATGAAATAAGCCTGGAATACGGCAACTAATTCTTGACATGACGGACGTTTGTAACATATAATATTTTCTGCGGCATTCCCAGCCGCATATATTTTTTGCAGATTCCGTACCAAAGCCCCGGTATGAGACCTGCCGTGAAACTTATGTTTTGTTAACGAAACTAGGAGGAATATCCATGGACACTTTTATGGCGAATCCGGATGCGATCGAACGTAAATGGTACGTGATCGATGCTGCGGGATTACCGCTTGGACGTCTGGCTGCAGAAGTTGCCAGCATTTTAAGAGGAAAGAAGAAACCCATTTTTACACCTTATGTTGATACGGGTGATTATGTCATTGTCATCAATGCTGCTAAAGTCAAGGTGACAGGCAAGAAGCTTGACCAGAAGGAGTATTTCCATCATTCTGATTACGTAGGCGGTGCAAAAACCACGACCCTGCGCGAAATGATGGCAACAAAACCGGAGCAGGTTATTGAAAAAGCTGTCCGCGGCATGATTCCGCATGGCGCGCTTGGTGATAAAATTTACATGAAACTTCACGTCTATGCAGGACCTGAGCATGAACAGGCAGCTCAGAAGCCGGAAGCATTGACGCTGACATTCTGATAGGAGGGTACAAAGTTGGCTAGCGAAAAGTTTTATGGAACCGGTAGAAGAAAAAAGTCTGTCGCAAGAGTGTACCTTTCTGAAGGAACAGGCAAGATTACGATCAATAAGCGTGATATTGATGATTTCTTCGGTGTTGAGACACTGAAGACCATTGTTCGTCAGCCGCTTGCAGCGACTGAGAATTCCGGAAAGTACGATGTTACTGTTACCGTCCGCGGCGGCGGTTACACGGGACAGGCCGGCGCAATCCGCCACGGTATTGCCCGCGCCCTTATTAAAGCGGATGCGGATTTCCGTCCGACGCTTAAGAAGGCGGGCTTCCTTACGCGTGATCCGAGAATGAAGGAAAGAAAGAAGTACGGCTTAAAGGCTGCACGTCGCGCACCGCAGTTCAGCAAGCGCTGATTGCCGGAGCCAGAAAAAGATTTCAAAATCCCCGAGACCGTCTGGTTTCGGGGATTTTTGTATGATTTAGTAGAAAAAAGGGGAAACTTTCAGTATAATATGAGGCGGCGCCAAGATGTTTTTCCCGCAGGAGGAACCCTTTTGAAGTTTTGGCGCCTGAATCATTAATAATTTCCCGGAGGAGCAATAAAATGGCGCTTGAGAATGATTATATTATGCGCATTATCCATGAGATGGTCCGCACGATCGTGAAGCTTCTTTTCGGACAGGATGAGGAAGAACCGGAAACAAGTGAGGATGAGACGGCTTCCGGAGAATCAGAGCTCGGAAGACTGATCTCCATGGCGGATGACGGCAGGATCTGTGAAGCAGAAAATGAACTTTATGAGCTGACGGAAAATGCAGATGCAGGGGATAAAAACAAAGCCGATCTGGATGTCCTGAAAACAGGGCTTCTTTTCTACGACTATCTCAATACTTTTGACAATGCGACGCTCGAGAATGCCGATTTCAGCCGTGAGGAGATCCGCGACGGGATCCGGAATATCCTTTCTGTGTTCGGCTACGGCGGACTTGTGGATGCGCTGTCCGTTTCCACGATTGACGGAACAGAGGATGAGATCCCGGCTTATCTTAAGGCGGCAGAGCGTGAGTATCTGGGGACGGATGACGATGAGGACGCTTCTTTTGACGGCGAAGAAGACTGGCCGGATGACGAAACGATTCCTGAAGCTTAAGTGGGATCGGGAGACGGATTTGGACAGATCCGCTTTTATATAAAGATCATTGTGCTGCGAAGCCGCAGTCTTTTATATCAGTAAAGCTGTTTCAGGCAGGCTCAGATGCTTTCATACAGGTATTTTTTTCTTAATTTAAGCGGAGTTTCGCCCGTTTCTTTTTTAAATTCATTTATGAAATGCCCGAGATTTGTAAAGCCGCATTCGTATGCGATATCGGTGATGGGGAGAGAAGTTTCCCGAAGGAGCCGGATGGCCTGACGGATGCGGTATTCGTTTATATAAGCGACCGGTGATTTTCCGATGGCTTTTTTGAAGAAACGGCAGAAGTATTGTTCGTTGAAACTCATAAGCTCCGCCAGGCGGCTGATGTATATTTTTTCCCGGTAGTGTTCCTGTATATAGGTCAGCGTCTTTTTCAGGGCGTCGATCTTGACGTTGCTTTCGCTTCGAAGGGGCGTCAGCAGTTCATACTGCTTAAGCGCCGCGATCATCTGCAGGAGCGAGGCTTTGATCTTAAGCTCGGATACGGCATCTCCGGTGGTATAATCAAACAGGTCTCTGCCGGATTCTTTTTCGAAAATTTCCCCGATGTTTTTGAACTCTTTTAGAATGACAGAAAAGGCCGGGCTTTCGTCTGTCAGCATGACGGGCATTGCCAGCTTATGACGGAGAAAAGGTTCAATCAGCTGTTCTTCGGAAGCGTCGGGCGAACGGAAGCTTATCACGGACGGAGAGAAGACGCAGGCCTGTTCAAGATAATGATCCTGTGAATAAAGATAATGCAATTCGCCGCTGTTGACGAAGCAGAGGCATTCGCGGCTGACATCATAGCGCTTCATATTGATTTCCACGCGAAAATGTCCTTTTTCAATATGGATTATTTCCAGTTCCTCCTGCCAGTGATGCTTGGCTTCAAATGGTCTGCCTTTCATGAGATCCGACCGGGTCTGGTAAAACGCACACGGAAATGCCGCAGTTCCGTGTCTGCGGGCTTCTTTATATTTTGCAATCCGTTCCTGTTCGGGCATCCTGACGCTCCGTTATCCATAGTTTTTCGTGTGTTCTGTACACGGCAGAAATTCTTCCGTCCTGGAATTTGAAATCCCGCCGCAGATGAAATCTGTAAAATCCTGTTGCAGATGAAATCTGTAAATTTCTGCTGCAGATGAAATCTGTAAATTTCTGCCGCAGATGAAATCTGTAAAA
>DCDB01000156.1 GCA_002316215.1 Lachnospiraceae bacterium UBA1066
AAATGCTGATGCACCATGCCGATGCCCGCGGCAATTGCATCGTTCGGATTCTTTATTTCCGTCTCTTTGCCGTTCAGATAAATCCTGCCGCCGTCGGGCGTATAGAGGCCGTAAAGGACATTCATAAGCGTGCTCTTGCCGGCGCCGTTCTCGCCAAGAAGCGAATGGATCGTGCCTTTCTTAACATCCAGATTCATGTCGGTCAGCGCATAAAATGAGCCGAAGATTTTCGTAATCCCGTGCATCTGGACGGCATATTCCGGGCTGACAGCCGGGATTGCCGTTTTCTTTCCATTATCTGACATTTTCTCTCCTCCCCTCCTCAGCCAAGGCCCGCGAGATAAGAATTATATTCTTCCTCTGTCGAAGGCGGCGTAATCGTACCTGCGGAAATCTGTTTGCCTACGTCTACTGCCGCATTATAGATTTCATCGGAATAATTCGGATGCTCTTCCGGAATACCGACGGCTCCGTCGGCTAAACCATAGGAAACGTTCTGGCCTCCGATCTTTTCCCCGTTCATGTAAGCCCTGGAAAGTTTCTCAACGCCTGCAGACACAAGCTTGAGGGCGGATGTAAGGACATTATCCGGTGCAAGATACGCCTGGTCACGGTCGACGCCGATAGCCCATTTTCCGGCTTCCTTTGCGGCCTCGATCATGCCCTGTCCGGTATTTCCTGCCGCATGATATATGACGTCGCAGCCGTCAGAGAACATTTTGTTGGCTATTGCTTTTCCCTTGGCCGCGTCTGAAAAGCTCTCGGCATACTGTGATGAGACCTCGACAGTCTTTCCGAGCTTCTTGGCGCCGTAGGCAACCCCTGCCATGTAGCCGTACTGGAACTGCTGGATAACCGCATTTGTAATACCGCCGATGAATCCGACTTTTCCGCTCTTTGTCACCGCCGCCGCAATATATCCGACCATAAAGGACGATTCCTGCGCACGGAAGGTGACGCCGGTAACATTATCCATCGGCTCATCAAAAGCGTTATCGACAACAGCGTAATTAAGTTCGGGATTGACTGCTGCCGCTTCCGTAACGGCATCAACAGTCGTATATCCGATGGCCCACAGAAGCTTGGCGCCCGCATCCGAAAGGACATCCAGATTCGTTACAAAATCGGACATCTGCTTGGATTCGATGTAGTTCACGCGCATACCGGTATCGGCATGCAGCTTCTGAAGCCCCTCCCATGCCGACTGGTTGAACGACTGATCATTGACGCCGCCTGTATCGGTAATCATTGCAACCATGTAACCATAAGAATCCTTCCCGCTCGAAGAAGATCCGCAGGCTGCAAGGCCGAGAACCATGGCAGCCGTAAGAGCAACGGCAGCCAGTTTTTTCATTTTCATCACTTTATCCTCCTCTTCCTTCTTTTTCTGATCCGGTTCGCCCGAGAATCTCTGCCGGATCTTTTATTGTCATTTATCATAACACTTTGGCAATTATATGACAATATTCTGTGCATAATGAATAGTTTTTTGAGTGTACTGAAACTTTCATCATTTATTTTTCATGATATTGTCCTCCGTTTTCGTTTTCTGTTTGGTATATTCATATTAATGCTGTATAATAACAAAAAACAGGTCACATGACCCAAAATCAGAAGAAATTTGTATCTGCCGGGTATTCGAACAGGCGCTCAGAAAAAAACCGTGGAAAATAATTCCGGATGAAAGGAAGTGCATGGAATGGATACGTACAGCGGAGCCAAAACAGCCGGACAGCGAAAAAAAGATGGTACAAAAACAAAAGAGCTCGTCATACCGCCGGAGATCCGTTATGTAAAAAAGCGTTTCCGCAAAGGCGACTATATCTTCACAGGAAATGAAGAAAATATAAATTTCTACCTTCTCATGTCCGGCTCAGCCAATGTCATTTATAATGCGGCCGACGGCGGAGCCCTGCAGATTGAACACTTTACGGCGCCGGATTTTTTCGGTGAAATTGAGCTTTTGACGGATCGCCGCGAACCGCTCCCGATCGTAGCGTCAGAAAACTGTGAGACCTGGATCCTGTCAAAAGAAGAAACTATGAAATGGCTGCGCAAAGACTTTGATTTCTGCCTGCGCATCATGCAGCGCCTGTGCCAGAAGCTTTACGCCTGTACTTTCCGTGAGACAGAAAGACATTTTCTGCCCATACGGGAACGGCTGCTCCTGATTTTCAGGCAATACGAAAGATCCGGAAGCCTGGACAGCCTGACAAAAGCAGACCTGTGCGAGCAGCTCGGCATACCGATCCGCAGCCTTAACCGCGTTATTGCACAATGTTCCGATGTCATGGTTTATGAGCACAAACATTTCCGTAAAGCCTGAATATCCGATGGTTCAGAACCGGATTCAGCGGCCCGGAACAAAACGCATGATCTCAGATCCATACAGGGCAGTTCAGGTTCAATGGCAGCGGTTCAAATCCAAATACGGCAGGGAGCGAGCCAAATATATCCGGTTCTGTCCCTGCCGCATTCATGCGCTGCCTTCTATTTATTGTTTTACGTTTCCAATTCTGCGTCCCTTGTTCGGGATTCCTCATTTGAGATTTCTCGTTCAGGATTCC
>DCDB01000207.1 GCA_002316215.1 Lachnospiraceae bacterium UBA1066
GGGGAAAAAAGAAAAAGAAATTCCGGATTCTGATTGTGATTGCTGCTGCGGTTGCGGCAGTTGTTTTTTTAATTGCGGTGCTGACGCCGAAGGATCTCGGCTATGCAAAGATTCAGGCGGAGAAACGGGATATTTACACGTATGACAGCTTTGTCGGAAACGTCCAGCCGTCCGAAACTCAGAAAGCGGTACCGAAGGTTTCGGCCGAGGTGACGGAAGTGGATGTCGAAAAAGGCGATAAGGTCAGCGCCGGAGACGTTATCGCAAAGCTGGATACGACTGCCGTCGAGAATAATATTGCTCTAAAGGAAGCAGCGCTTTCAACCACGGACGCAACAGCGGGTTATAATGTCAAGGATGCCCAGAAGGCGTATGACGATTATAAATACGGCATCGACAATGGATTAAATGAAACCCTGACGACCGCGAAAAACCAGCTCGATACAGCGGAGTCGGCTTATGAAAATGCCGTTTCCGCTTATAATTCAGCGGGGACTTCCATCGACAACGGTACCAATGAAGCGACGACGGCGGTTTATGAGGCAAGAAGCCAGGCGGGCTCAGCGCGGGATCAGGCCCTTTCGGCTCTGAACGAGGCACAGGCGGCTGTAGCTGCCGCGGCGACGGAGGAAGAAGCCGCAGCCGCCCGGACTTCTCTTGCGGCGGCGCAGAAGGCTTTGGACCAGGCGGACAGCGCGTGGAATTCAGCGTGTACTTCATTTGACAATACGGCTGCAAGCGTGATCGACAGCCTTAAGAAGGCCGCCGACCAGGCCGAGGAAACGCGGGACCAGGCTAAGAAAGGATATGATGCGGCTTCGCTTCAGGTGAACCAGCAGCTTGCGACCTTAAAGGCGACGCTGGAGAAGGCGGAAGCTCTTTCTGATACGGAGGAAAGCCGGCTCGAACTTCAGAACCTGAAGGATTCGCTGAAGGATTATGTTATTACGGCACCTGTGAGCGGCACGGTCGAGTCGCTGGATATTAAAGCCGGCGATATGGCCGCGCCCGGAACGTCTGTCGCGACAGTATCCGATATGTCGTCGATGGAAATCAAGATCAAGATCGATGAATATTCCATTATGCATACAGAGGTTGGGAGCGCGGTAAAAATTTATATTGATTCGGTGGATAAAACTTATGACGGCACGATGACGCAGGTCGCCGATACGGCGACGGTGGACAACGGCGTTTCTTATTACGAGGCGGTCGTGAAGTTCGATAAGGATGAAAATGTCCGCGGCGGGATGAGCGTTGAGGTCAGAGTGACGAGCGTGGATGACAAGGATGTTCTTACGCTGCCGGTTACGGCCGTGGTGACGCGCACGGACAATACCTCTTATGTCCTGGTTCCTGACAAAAATGGGAATCCGGTTGAGAAGGATGTGACGCTGGGAGCGTCGGACGGCAGCTATATCGAGATTACGGAAGGGCTGTCCGAAGGGGACACGGTACTGGAAACGGAGTCGTCCGCTTATTCTTCCGGCATGGGTTCCATGCGCGATACGGAATCCTAAAAGTATGCGTAGCCATAAAATGGAATTGTCCGGTACGAAGCCTGAAAAACGGCATGAAAATGAAGGAGACGGCTGAAGCGGGAATGATGCCGAAAAATAAAATAAAAATCAGTGACCCGGCAGAGACAGAAGCGAAAAAGGGCATGCCGGCAGAGACAAAAAAAAGTCTGCCGGACGGGATAAAAGAACAAAGCGGCAAATCAGAAGAAATCCTCCGCATGACGGATATTGTTAAGGACTACCGCATGGGAGACGAGGTGAACCGGGTGCTGAAGGGCATCAGCCTTTCCGTCCGCCGCGGGGAGTTCCTGGCGGTACTGGGGCCTTCCGGCAGCGGAAAATCGACGCTGATGAATATTATCGGCTGCCTGGATACGCCGACGTCCGGCGAATACCTTCTGTCGGGGCGGCGCATCGCCGACCAGAATGAAAATGCTTTGGCTGCGATACGGAGCCGCGAGATTGGCTTCATTTTCCAATCGTTTCATCTGCTTCAGAGGGAAACAGCACTGGAAAATGTAGAACTGCCGCTCATTTACGCCGGGCTGGCGGAGAAGGAACGGAAAGCCCGGGCGGAGGAAATGCTGCGGCGCGTAAATCTTTCGGACAAGATGCGCCATTTGCCGAATCAGCTTTCAGGCGGGCAGCAGCAGCGCGTCGCTATTGCGCGGGCGATGGCTAATGATCCGACGATTCTTCTGGCGGATGAGCCGACGGGGGCGCTGGATCAGAAAACCGGTGCGCAGGTCATGGAGATTTTTGAACAGCTGAATAACGAAGGGCATACGATCATCATGATTACGCACGATATTAAAATTGCGGGACATGCGAAACGGATTGTGCGGATCCTGGACGGATGCCTTACGGAAGGGGATGCGGCGGATGCGTAAAGGCGCGATTTTTTCACAGAGCGTGCGGATGTCGCTGAAAAATATCCGGAGCAACAAACAGCGCTCCTTTCTTACGATGCTGGGCATCATCATCGGAGTTGCGGCCGTTATTGCCCTTGTGACGACCGTATCGGGCGTGACTTCTTATATGATGGATCAGTTTACCGGAATGGGCGCGGGCTCCCTTACAGTGAGCGCCTACGGGACGGTCATGAAGAGCGGTCTTACAGAAAATGATCTTTCTGATATCGCAGCGATTGACAATGTGCAGGGAATATCACCGTCTATTGATGTGACGGCGAAAGTCGTGCGCGGAGCAAATGTAAGCCAGGATGTTCGCGTGACGGGAAAAGGCGAGCGGTATTTTGTCAAATATAATAATCTTATCGCCGGACGCGCCCTTCTTGCGAGCGATATGGCCGGTAACATCAAGGTCTGCATGATCGACCAGAAATGCGCCAAAGTATTTTTCCCGGGAGAAAATCCTGTCGGAGGCACCATCCGTATCAAGGGAATTACATTTACCGTCGTGGGACTTTGCAAGTCAGATACCGGAATTATGAGCGAGATTAACGGAACGGGCAGCGCAGGCGATGACGGAGACATCTATATTCCGTATAAAAATGCGCTGCGTATGAACGGTAAGAACAGCGTGAACAGCCTGGAGGTTTACGTCAAAGATACGCAGGGGACGGATGAGGTCGAGACTGAGCTAAAAAAGCTTCTCGACAGCACATTTAACAATGCAGACAATGCATATAATGTCATCAATATGGAAACCATCCTGTCTACAATGAATACGATGGAAAATGTAATGACCGGCATGCTGGCGGGTATCGCATCGATAAGCCTTTTGGTCGGCGGAATCGGGATCATGAACATGATGCTGGTCAGCGTTTCGGAGCGGACGAACGAAATCGGACTTCGAAAAGCGCTCGGGGCCAATCCCGGCATCATCCAGCTGCAGTTCCTGATGGAATCCATTTTTCTTTCAGCGGTCGGAGGAATCATCGGCATCATCATTGGAGAACTTTTAAGCCTGCTGGCCTCAAGCCTCATCGGGACAGCTTATATACCGGATGCCTTTGCCGTACTTCTCGGTTTCGGCTTTTCCGTCGGCGTCGGTGTGATTTTCGGCTGGGCGCCGGCCAGGAAAGCCAGCCGCCTGAATCCCATCGACGCCTTAAGAAGCGAGTAACTCCTTTGGGGACTGTCCCCGCTATAAAATAAATTTTCGGATGGCATAAGCGACGCCGTCTTCTTCATTGGATTTCGTAATGAAGGAGGCGGCTTTTTTTACGCTTTCCTCCGCATTTTCCATGGCGACGGCGATACCGGCGGCCTCGAGCATTTCGCGGTCATTGCCGCTGTCGCCGCAGGCCATGGTTTCTTCTTTTGAAATGCCGAGCATTTTTCCCAGAAAGCGCAGGACATTGCCTTTGGTTGCTGTTTTATTGGTCACTTCGATGTTGATCGCACCGCCGTAGACAATGTCCATATCGTCCCGGCAGTCCGACAGAGCGTCTAAGGCATAATCAATTCCAAGAAGTCCGCCGTCTTTATCATGCGGGAGACTGACCGTGAATTTTTCAACGTCACGTCCGTCCCTCTGAATATATTCAGGCAGATGATCGACAGCGGTTCTGGTCGTCCGTATGTAGTTACGCACAACTTCGGATTCGGCATAGGCAAGCGCGCGTTCAAAATTTTCTTTTTCGACAAATCCCTGTCCGTCGATAAATGCCATCGTGAGCAGCCCTGCTTTTTTCAGGCTTTCAAGTACGGCGGAAGCACGCCTGTTTTTGATAAGGTCTTCGTGTATTTTCTGTTTTGTGCGAAGATCCGTTATGACCGCTCCGGAAGTCGAGGCAAGATAAGCAAAATCAGCGGCTTCGAAGACATTTTTCGTGACGGCGCAAAAGGGCCGTCCGGTGATGGGGACAACCGTTACACCGGCTTCCATAGCATTTCGGATAGCCTCTTTTGTCTGTGCGGAGATATTTTTCTGGTCGTCAAAAACGGTTCCATCCAGGTCGAGACCGAGCAAACGAATCATATTTCACCTTTCTGCGTTTTTTGTGAAGAGAACAGTCCTATGCTTTTTGGAACGGGAAACACTTTTAAATTATAAATTCCTGTTCTTTAAGCATGTCAGCCGTCCGCAGTTACGGAAAGTTAATTTACTTCAGGATTTCGACTGTAAAGCTTAAGGTCTTCGTCTCGCCGGGCTCTGCGAACATGCAATTTCTCTTGTTTTCGAAGACATCATCTTCGTCGCTGCAGGTTGAAAGGCCGCCCCACGGCTCCATCGCTATGAAAGGCCCGTCATTTTTCGAAGACCAAAGGATAAGATATGAGAAGCCGGAAAATGAAAGGCGCAGGCCTCTTTGCGGATTGTCTTTTTTGCGCAGCGTGATCTGACGCGAGTTGAGGGCATCGTATATGATTTCGTATTTATGGAAGAGATCATGGCTGAGGGGGAGCGTCCTGTTTTTTACCTGGCTTGGGATGCGGTGTTCCTCGTCGATCAGGCCGGTGGCCGGAACCGGTGTCGGCGTGCTCTCATCTTCATCTTTCTCAAAATCAATCTGATAATCCGTGTAGTCCTCGCCCTCTTCGATCGGGCAGGTAAAAGCCGGATGTCCGCCGATCATGAAGGGCATGGTTTCATTTCCCGTATTGGTCACGGAATAAGCGACGGTGATTCTATTTTCTGCCAGACGGTAGGAGGTTTCGAGCCGGAACGGGAATGGAAATGCAGCAAGTGCTTCATCATCGCTTTCAAAAGCGAACGTGATGCTGCTTTCTGTCTGCTCCACAAGCGAAAATTCCCTGTCTTTGACGATGCCGTGACGCTTCATCTCGATTTTCTTTCCGCTCTTTGTCACTGCCTTGAAATCCCTGAGGCCGCCGCAGACAGGAAAGCAGACCGGAGCCTGGCCCTTCCAGAAAGAGTCGGGCTGGTGCAGATACTCGCGTCCGTCCGCATCTTTAATAGAAGCAAAGGTTCCGCTTAAGGTTTTGAGTGTGACAGTCAGATTTTCGTTCTTAATGGTATAATTCATGATTCCCTCCGAATTTATATTAAAAACCTAATAACTTTCAGTTATCATAGCACATCTAAAGCAAAATTGCATTTTTCCCGCCGGAAATAACTGTTTTTACTGTATTTTCTGAAAAGTGCTTCTTTATGATGCGCGCGGGCATCAAAAAGCCTGAAATGGTACCTGCCTGCCGGTAAGAATTTCCTGCCTGTCAAAAAAATTCGTCCTGATGATATTTTCTGGAGAAAATTGCCCGGAGGCGGCAGTTCAATTTGTGAAATATTCATCTGCCTGCTTGAAGAATAGCAGCAATTGAATTATAATATTAACAAAATTGCAACATTATTATTTGCAAAATGTAACAATTATTAAGGAGAAGACCCAATGAAGAAGAACCGTTTTCTGCTGGATTTGCTTTTGGCTTTTGTGCTTATTTTTACTTCTTTCTCATTTAACCTCTATCCGGTGAATGCCTCGCAGGAAGAACCTGCCGCAGCGGCGGCAGCGCTTTCATCCGACGTTCCGGCAGATGCGTCCGCCGGAACCGGAACAGCGGCTTCGGCCGATGTCCTGGCGGATGCTTCAGAGGGAAGCGAAACAGCGGCTTCGGCTGAAGCAGAAAACGACGGCCTTGTGGGTGTCTCCCGCGGAGGAGATGCGAACCTTGCCTCCGGCTACTATACTCTCCGGTCCGGAGTCGATAAAGGAGAGATCCTCGATATCAGCGGCGCTTCCACTTCAAATTTCGGAAATGTGCAGATTTATTCAGAAAACTATTCCTATGCCCAGCTCTTTTATGTGGAAAATCTCGGAAACGGTCTTTATACGATAGCGAATTTTCATTCGAAAAAGGTTTTAGATGTTCCCGGGGCGTATGCGTATAACGGACAGAATGTCTGGCAGTACACCGGCAACGGGACGGCAGCGCAGCAATGGTATATCACAGATGATTACGGAACTTCCGCTTATACGGTTCGTTCCGCGGTCGATCCTTCTTATGTGCTGGACGTATACGGAGGGCAGTCGAATCCGGGAACAAATGTGCAGATTTATAACTCCAATGGGACAAAGGCACAGCAGTGGACATTTGAAGAAGATTCACGTTTCAGCTCCACCGGGGTTCAGGAAGGACTTTACACATTTGAAAATGGCAATGACAGATCCAAAGTTCTGGATGTCGCAGGCGGCAGCGGCAGCAATGGCGGAAATGTACAGCTATACACTTCCAATCAATCAAATGCCCAGAAGTTTCTTGTTCAGGAAGCGGAAGACGGGTATTATTCTATTACCTGTCTGAATTCTTACCGCTGCCTGGATATTTCCGGCGGCATTGCTGAAAACGGAAGAAATATCCAGCAGTATACCGGTAACGGGACGGCAGCCCAGAAGTGGAGATTTCATCTGAACAGCGACGGATCTTATACGCTCATTTCCAAATTCGCCTTTATGGGGCTGGACGTCAGCGGCGGCAGTACGGCAAACGGTGCGAATGTGCAGCTTTATACGCTGAACGGCAGCGGAGCCAAGAAGTGGTTTATGGAATCTGTCTCTGCCTCTTCGCTTTATTCTGCGGATTATGTTATCCGCTCTGCCGGAGATTTTGATTTTGCTCTAAATGTGGCTGGTTCTTCACGGAATTCAGGGGCCAATATCGAACTCGGCGCAGTAAACGGAAGCGATTCCGAGAACTTCGCTCTCGAAAAACAGGACAGCCGCTATTATCTTATCCGCTGCCTGGTATCGGATTGTGTTCTCGATGCTTACGATGCCGGTACGTCGAACGGAACCAATATCCAGCAATATGCGGAAAATGATTCCGCGGCCCAGCTTTTTGAACTTGTTTCGACCGGTGATGCCGACGGCAGCTTTTACATTATCAATAAGAACAGCGGGCTGTACCTCGATGTCAGCGGAGCGGATTATTCCGCCGGCACGAACATACATCTCTGGAGAGGAAACGGAACGTCCGCGCAGAAATTCATTTTCGTGAGAACAGAAGCAGTGCATTATAATGCAGTAACCAGCGTCGACAGTTTTCCTTCCGGGAAAATGACGATAAAGAATCTTCTGCAGAACGGGCTCAAGCCCTGCGGACGCGCGCTCTATATTTTCGGAGGCGGTCACGGAGAAGCCGACAATATGTCCTGGAGTGATGTTTCGTCCTCCGTGCTGAGCTTCTTCAACGCCCATGCGACTTCCGGATACGATTCAAGTCAGTTCAATGCGGGAATTGATACTTCTCTCCATACGCAGGGGTTTGACTGTTCCGGTTTTGTCGGCTGGACAGTTTACAATACGCTGAATGCCTCATCCGGCGGGGCTTCCATTGACGAGGTTTCAGGAGCGATGACGTCCTATCTGACAAATAAGGGATATACTTACATCAGTACGAACAGCGGGTTCAAACCGGGCGATATTGCGGCCACGGGCTACCATGCCTGGATTGTTCTCGGGGTCTGCTCCGACGGAAGCCAGGTGCTTCTGCAGTCTGCAATAACGAAACAGGATTCCCAGCCGGGCTGCAACGATGGGGTCCAGCTTTCGGGAACGCCGCTCCTTGATTCCGCCGGGAATACTATTTCAAATGAAAGCCAGGCCGTCGCGCTGGCCCGGAAATATATGGCGAAGTATTTCCCGTCCTGGCCGTATGCGGTTTCCGTACAGGATGCCAATTATACGAAGCCGGCTTACATCACCAAGGCAACCTTCTACACTGACGGCGGTACGCACTTCACCGATCCGGAAGGGTACCGGAACATGTCCGCCGACGAAGTACTTGAGGATCTTCTCGGCAGCGTATAAACACCTGGGGACAGTCCCCGGGTGTCAAGAACCGTTTCCTGTTATTTCGAATGCCTGGGTGCTGCCCCTATGTGCAGGGGAGCATCCGATGCGGAAGTTATTTAAATCCGTTCCTGCCGTAGCGCAGACGGTACTCCCGCAGCGTCATGCCTTCGTTTTTTTTGAAAAGGCGTCCGAGGTGGCTCTGGGAGGCGAAGCCGAGATAATTGGCGATGTCACTGTAGGAATAATCAGAGTAGGCAAGCATGTTTTTTACCAGCTTCAGCTTTTCGCGGAGAATATACTCTGCAAGCCCGATGCCTTCGCTCTTTTTGAACAGCGAGGAAAGGTAATCGGCGTTGATATTCAGGGCGTCTGCGATATCTTTAACAAATAATGTGCTGTGCAGATGTGAAAAGACATAATTCTTGCATTGATCGATGCAGGGGTTGTGTCTTTCATTTTTCTGCGTCCTTTTTTCTTTTATTTCACGCACCTGCATCAGATAGGTCAGCTCGGCTTTCCGAATCAGCGGATAGATCGGTGCGGCAGTCAGGCATCGCTCGATTTCGTTGATGTATCCGTCGCTCATGGAAAATGAAATTTCGGGCGGAAGCCCGCCGCGGATGGCTGACCGGGAGGCCAGGGTTATGACGACGATGGCCAGGTCTTTATAATTCCGCAGCTTATCTTTGGAATCCAAGACGCCGGTCTGGCTTATAATTTCTTCGGCAATACTGGATTTAAACAATTCAATGTCACCGGTTTCGATGCTCCGCTGTTCCCGCACTTCCTGGTCGTAAGGGTTGTGCGGTTTTTCATTTTCATTGCGGTTAAAGACAATGGAGGTATAGAGCGCCTCTGCCTCGTCGCTTAAGTCGGGGCTGTTTCTTTTTAGAATGTCATTCTCCGTCAGGAAGGAATCCCCCGGATCGGCCAGAAGATTTGCGGGAAGCAGTGTTCCGTCCAGGAAATCCGTGTAGCTGCAGACAGGGACGGAAGGTTCTCCTGAAAAATCCTTTTCGGAGGCTTTGACAGTCAGTAAATGACGGAATACAGCTGTGACATCGAGACGGACAGGACCTATGACAAAACGTCCGGCGCCGGTCAGGACGCAGGAGTAGGAAAAGCTGTCGTTGACGGTCAAAAGACACGGAGAATCGTTTTCGGAAATGGCAAGAAGGTATTTTTCGACACCGTTTTCGTAGAGGGAAAGATCTGTAAGACCCGAGCGTCCGTTTTGGAAGCAGATATGGCTGCCGTCTTGTCCGTACAGACGGAC
>DCDB01000060.1 GCA_002316215.1 Lachnospiraceae bacterium UBA1066
CTGCTGTACTTTCAGCTTATTACACTTTCAGCCAGCTGCACTTTCCGCTTACTGTACTTTCAGCTTATTACACTTTCAGCCCGCTGCACTTTCAGCAGTATCTGTCGAAGAATTATCTTCAGCAGCCACGGAAGTAGTCTCTTCTGTAACATTTGCATTATCTTTTATCACCTGGCCTGCAAGATAATACCTGACCGTCATATCGATATTTTCCTTTGAGATCCCGGCTGCAACGGCGGCGTCTTCGGAATCATATCCCGACTGCTGGAGAAGAGTATTTTCTTCTGACGTATAAGCATCTCCGCCGGCAGCAATCCCTTCCTTCTGCATGATGGCCGTAGCTACCAGGTAGGTCTTTGTGTAATCCTTTGCATTCTTCTGGATTGTTTCTTCAGTCACTCCGTATTCCTTCAGGAAATCGTCGTAGGACATACTGTAGGTTTCGGCATAATGGGAATAGGTATCCTCCCCGTATTTAATCCACGTATTTAAAAGATCCTTCGGATAAGCCAGAACTGTTGACTGGTCATAAACAGCAAGCCAGGCATCGGAAAGAAGCGTCTTATCGGCATCAGCCGACTTCGCTTCCTGCAGTTCTGAAAGTTTCCGCGCCCTATAATCATCAAGGGTTTCCTGGAAATACATTTCTGCCCAGTCATTCGTCGCTTCGCCCAGAGCAACCGAAACGCGGGTGATTTTGACGTCATAGGTAACTTTTTTTCCGGCAAGGTTCTTGTCGCTGTAGTCATCCGCATATGTCACGTCGATCGTGACTTCATCTCCCTGGAGATGTCCCTTAAGCTGATCCTCGAACTCCGTCGGCATCGTGCCCTGGCCGATCTTCAGTTCATAATCGGTTGCCGTTCCGCCGTCGAAGCTCTTTCCGTCAACCGTTCCCGTATAGTCCATCGTCACCCAGTACTTATTATCTATAGGAAGCTGCGGAACATCAATCCTGTATTGGTTCAGATCTGTCTCAATTGCCGAATTCAATTCTGCATCCGTTACTGCGGCAACCTTTTTTGTCAATGCAATGCCCTTATATTCCGGTAAAGCGATAAAAGCATCAATACCGGCCTTATCAATCGTATCGTCCTTAACAGGCGTGCTGTCCTGCGACTCTGTCGCAGAAGCCAGGCTGTCCGTTCCGGAGGCGGTTTTTCCGGCAGTGGTTCCGCAGCCGGCAGCAAAAAGCGTGAGTGCCAGAGATAATGCCAAAAGCTTTTTTTTCATTATTCAGCTCCTCAATAATATATTTGAAAAGGAATTGCAGTTGTCCTTACGACTCCCGCAATATCTGCATCATACCATATTTCGCATTCAGGATGCAAATTTTTTGAAATTTCTTATGAAAAGCTTTATTCTTATATTGCATTTCCGAAACAAATAAACAATGCAGCTGCAAAAAACATCTTTGCGCGCGTGTTGCTCAGTTTAAATCCCCGCGGTACAGCACGACGGCCTCATGGGGCAGAAGATCCAGTATCAAAATGCCGCCTGATGCAGTCCTTATCTCACCGCCCTCTGAAAATCCTCCGGAATCTGTTCTTAAGATTTCCTTCATTTCCACAGAGCCTTCTCTTGAAATCCCGGCTTCCCAGACGGGGATTTCCACAGGAACGGTCTCATCTCCGCCGTTAACGGCAATGACTGCCTGCTCATATTCAGTGAAACGTCCATACGAAACGAAGTGATAGCCGCTGCCCAGCTCTTTCAGCGAGCCGGTCTTTAAGACACTGTAACGCTTATGGACGCGGATGGCTGTCTTGTAAAAGGAGAGCATGTCCCGGTCTTCATTTCCCCAGGGATAAGTTCTGCGGTTATCCGGATCCGTAAAACCGACGACCCCGGCTTCGTCGCCGTAATACAGCGTCGGTGCGCCGGGAAAAGTCATCTGTATGAGAACGCCCGCCCGCATCACGGCAGGATTTATGTCTTCTCCTGCCGCCGCCGAACCAAGTTCGCTCACGCGGCCGACTTTATGGTTTGTCCTGGTCAAGAATCTCGAATGATCATGATTATCGAGCTCATTCATGGCGCAAAAAAGCGAGCTGCCCATAAAACTCGCCAGGTGATAGCGCATAGCATCCGTAAAAGCCTCGCCGTTTCCGAGAAGATCCGGCCGGAATTCATCGCTGTGCTTTTCCATCCCCGTCAGGAACCAGGAAACGGGCTCCATAAAAGCATCGTAGTTCATAATGGTGTCCCATTCATCCCCGCGCAGCCAGTCGTAGGCCTCCCCGTAATGTTCCGCAAGAATAATCGCATCCGGATTTGCTTTCTTGACAGTCTTCCGGAATTCGCGCCAGAAGTAATGGTTGTACTCCCGGCTGTGCCCGAGATCCGCTGCTACATCCAGCCGCCAGCCATCCGCATTGAAGGGCGGAGACACCCATTTTGCAGCAATCTTCATGATATAGTTGAACAAGTCCGGGCTCTCTTCATAATTCAGCTTCGGAAGCGTATTGTGTCCCCACCAGCCGTCATAAAACTCATTGTACGGCCAGGCATGATCGTTATAAAATTTAAAAAAACTGTGATACGGGCTCTGCTGATCGATATAAGCTCCTTTAGCATAGCCCTTTTCATTTTCATAGATACGCTCACGGTCCATCCATTTATTAAATGAACCGCAATGGTTGAAGACGCCGTCGAGGATAATCTTCATCCTGCGTCTGTGCGCTTCCCTCGTCAAAAGGCAGAACAGCTCGTCCGACGCCTGAAGGTTCTCCGGATCCGTAACGCGCCGGATAAACCTCGAGGCATCCTGATTGTTCAGATTGCCCTTCGGAAGAAGTTCTCCTTCATCACGCACGATTTTGCCCAGATGAGGATCCACATGGTCATAGTCCTGAATATCATATTTGTGATTCGACGGCGAAACAAATATAGGGTTAAAATAAATAACCTCCACGCCGAGTTCCTGAAGGTAGTCCAGTTTCTCAATCACACCCGCCA